>QGUH01000585.1 GCA_003242355.1 Pseudomonadota bacterium | reverse complement strand
GCCGAATGCTCAGCTCGGCGCACCCGCGTGCGCCGCGTCTTCGTCGCTCCCACTCCCGGCGTCCCCCGCCGCACCCGCGTCCATTCCCCCGCCGCCGTTCGCCGTTCCACCCGTGCTCGGCAAACCGCCGTCGGAGCTTTGCGGAGCGCCCGCATCCGTTCCCCCGCCACCGCCGTTCGCCGTTCCACCCGTGCTCGGCGAGCCACCGCCTGCCGGCGTCGCGGGCACGCCCCCCTCCGCGCTCGCGGGAGGAGGCGGAAGTCGACAGACTCCCGCACGGCACGTCTCGCCGCTCGGGCAATCCGTGTGACGAATGCAGGCCGAGCCCTCGAGGCAGCTCGTGGCCAGCATCGAGAGCGCGAGCCAGGCGGCGCAGAGGAGCGCGCGACGTCGAACGTTACAGACCAAGGCGCCCTCCGGCGGAAAACAAGGCCCAAACGAGCGGACCATCGTGCGGCAGATCGCCGCCGAACGGCAACACCGAGAACGACGGCTCCAAGAACAGCGCGAACCGCCCCATCGGGATCAGAAAGCGCGCGCCGACGCTCCCGCCGAGCAGCGTTTCCGGCGTCAGCGTGCCGATGAAGCCCGCGTACGCACCGACGTGTCGTCCCGCCCAACGCACGTAGCGCACCTCGCCGCCGAACGTCGCCCGATCTTCGAGCTCCACGAATCCCCGGAACCCCATGCCTTCGCTCTCTCCGACGTCGGTGCGCAGGTCGAGCCCCGCGACCACGCGCAGGCGCGCGCGCCGAAACCCGAACTTGCCCCCCTCGGGCGTCCCGCCCTCGAGCCCGGTCCCGATGCCCACTTCACCGTCGTGGAGCCAACCTTCCGCGTGCGCAGGTGCCGCCAGAAACATGGCACCCGCGAGCGTCGACACGCTGACGCCTGCACGCACGCACGAACGGAGGGCACTCATCGCCCTGCGCGTGCAGCAAGGACCGCGCCAGCGCAATCCGACTACGCGACCTTGGTGCCGATGCGCTTGCGCTTGAGCATCTCGACCAGCGTCGTGCGATTGAGGCCGAGGAGCGCCGCCGCGCGGTTCTTGTTCCAGCTCGTGCGCTCGAGCGCCTGGCGGATCAGATTGTTTTCGAACGCCTCCACCGCCGCGCGCAAGTCGATGCCGGTCTCCGGAAGCAGCTGGGGCCCGCGCGGCTCGGATGCGAGCCCACAGACGCGCGCGGGCAGGTCCTTCGGCTCGATTTGCGGGCCCTTGGAGAGCAGCACCGCGCGCTCGATCGTGTTCTCGAGCTCCCGCACGTTGCCCGGCCAGGTGTAGTCGATGAGGACCTTGAGCGTCGCCTGCGAGAACCCGGTGAGGTCGGTGCGGCCGATGCGGTCGCGCGCCTGCGCGAAGAAGTGCGCCGCCAAGAGAGCGATGTCCGTCGTCCGCTCGCGGAGCGGCGGAACGTGGACGTGAATCACGTTCAGGCGATAGTACAAGTCCTCGCGGAACTTGCCCTCGGCAACGGCGCGCTCGAGGTCGATGTTGGTCGCCGCCACGATCCGAGCATCGGACTTGAGCGTCCGCGTGTCCCCCACCGGCGAGTACTCGCGCGTCTGCAAGACGCGCAGGAGCTTCACCTGCAAGCTGAGCGGGATCTCGCCGACCTCGTCCAGGAACAGCGTCCCGCCCTCGGCGAGCGCGATTCTTCCCGGCTTCGCGGCGTGCGCGCCGGTGAACGCTCCCTTGGCGTGACCGAACAGCTCGCTTTCGAGCAGCGCTTCCGGAATCGCGCCGCAATTGACGGCCACGAAGGGACGCTCCGCCCGAGGGCTCGACTCGTGAACGGCGCGCGCCACGAGCTCTTTGCCGGTCCCGCTCTCGCCGGTGACGAGCACGGTGCACGTCGTGTGAGCGACGCGATCGATCACGCGATAGACCTCGCGCAGCCCGACCGACTCACCCACGACGCGCGCCATGCTCCGTGGTGGGAGGAGCGATGTCCGAATCGCCGGCTCCGGAATGACCGAGCCCGGAGAGACGGCGGGGAGCTTCGGGTAGGAGATCGACGCTTTCTGGGGGACCATCGAGGGCTGCCGGGAATCCGTCGGATCGCTCATGTCAAAGTTCTCTCACTGACGCCGGCGCGTTGACGCAAGAACCGATCCACCGAGTCGACTCGGACTCCGAAACGTCGGATTCGGCGTCGAAACGGCCATGATCGCAATTGCGACGGACACCCTGCGCAGGGCTCTCACTGGGTATCGCCGCACCCAGGAGAGATCGATTTTTCCGGGCTTTTTGACTGGGTCTCTCGATTCACGCGTGACCCATGGGTCACGAACAACCCACGGCGCTGCGCCTGGCACGCGTCGTGCTGACTCGCCGCAACGTGAGCGATCTGTTTTCGGCCATTGCCCCTCTACACCGAGCGCTCGATTACCACATGGACCGACACAACGTGCTTGCGAGCAACATCGCACACGTGGACACGCCCGGATACCGCCCCGCGGACCTCGCGCGCGTGGACTCCGCGGAGTTCGCGTCCGCGCTGCAGGTGAGCCTCGAGCGCACCCATCCCGGCCACCTCGCCGCGGCGGGTCTCGACCGGCCGATGAACGGCGTGGTGTTCGAAGATCTCTCCGCCGGCGCCGGGACCGACGGAAATTACGTCTCGCTCGACCGCGAGGCGGCGAAGCTCGCCGCGAACCACATCCGCTACGACGTCGTGTCCGCGGTCGTTGCCGCCGAGCTCCGGCAACTCGCCTACGCCGCACGCGACGCACGCTGATGACGACGCCCCTCTCTCATCACCCCTCCCAACGGAGATCGTAATCCCATGCTCGGAACCTTCAGCGCCCTCGAAATCGCCGCCTCCGGACTCCACGCCGAACGCACGCGGATGAATACGATCGCGTCCAACCTGGCCAACGCGCGCACGACGCGCACGGCCGAGGGTGGCCCGTATCGGCGCATCGATCCCGTGTTCGAGGCGGTGGCCTTGGATCGAATGCGCGCCGGCGGAGCCGTCAACGGGGTTTCCTTGGCGCGCGTCGCGCGAATCGAACAGGACCAAAGGCCCGGAACGATGGTGTACGAGCCCGGGCATCCGGACGCGAACGCCGAGGGGTACGTCGAGTACCCGAACGTGAACGCCGTGGAAGAAATGGTGAACATGATCACGGCTTCCCGCGCGTACGAAGCGGGCATCACCTCGATCGAAACCATCAAACGCATGGCGCGTTCCGCGCTCGAAATCGGTCGCTGAGGCTCGCCATGTCGCCGATCGAAGCTTCCGTCCTCTCGCTGCAAGGGCCGATTGGATCGACCGGTCTCGAGAACGCCTCCGAGGTCGCGCCCGCACCCTCTGGCTTCGGGGAGCTCCTCGAAAGTGCCATTGCGTCGGCGAACCAGAGTGCGCTCGCCGCGAGCGCGGCCGCGACGGAGTTCGCGGCGGGGCAGCGGGACGACATCCACGGCACGATGCTCGCGGTCTCCAAGGCGGACATCGAGCTGCACCTGCTCGGCAGCGTGCGCAACAAGGTCATCGACGCGTTTTACGAGCTCTGGCGGATGCAGATCTGAGGCTCGGCGTAGGAGAAGCGCAGCATGCCGGAGAAGCTCCGTTCGATTGGCAGTCAGCTCCTTGGGTTCTGGCGCGGGCTTCCGACCGTCAAGCGCATCGCGCTGCTCGTCGTGACCTTGACGGTGCTGGTCGGCGTGCTCGCCGCGGCCGGCATCGACAGCCCCGGCGGCAACGGGAACTTGAAAACTGTCCCTTTAAACAATTTG
>QGUH01000584.1 GCA_003242355.1 Pseudomonadota bacterium | reverse complement strand
CCGTCGAGATCGGCAACACCACCATGGACAAGCTCGAGGCGCACCTGCGAACGCTCTCACGCTGAGCTTCGGGCTACCGTTCGGCAGCGTCGCGAGCCAGTTTTCGCGCGGGTACTGATTGGGTTGGGGGCCGCCTCGCGGCGGCTCGCGTGCGCCAGTGTGGGGCGGCGCCGGGCTGGGGAGGGCGGGACCGAGTGCGACGTCTCACTTCGGATCGAGCATCATGGAGCGCCTCGCGCGCACGATCTTGCGCTGAGAGATCTTGGTTTGGGCTTCGCTCGAGATGCGCTGCGACTCGAGGCACACGTACACCGAGGGGTGATCGGAATAGTAGCCGCTCGACAAACTGCGCGAGCCGCTCATGCCCATGTGACCGTAGATACTTTGGCCGACGATGCGGAGGGTGTCCGTATCCGCCTGGAAGTACCCCATGTAGTGCTTCTCGTTGTTGGAGCTCGAGAACTGCTGCTGATAGAGGGGGAAGGCGACCCCCTTCGGCTCGACATCGGAACCCGGCGAGATCATGAAGATCGGCAGGCTCTCGGGGGAACCGTCGTAGAAGACGCCGCGTCCACGTTCGAAGCCCCCTTGAAGGTCCATGTTGAAATCGCCAATCAAGAGCTGAATGCAGTTGGCATTGCAGAAGTTCTTGAGCGCCGCCCGCTCTGCCTCCTGATAGGCGGAACCCGAACCGGTCAAGGTCGCGCGCAAATGGACGCCCGCCACGGTGAGGGACTCGCCTGCGCTCCTGCCAAGCGTCACCTTCAGGAAGAACTCGTTCTTGTTCGGCTTGAAGAGGTCTTCTTCGGGTTTGCGTGTCAGACTCTCGGTGGAGATGAAGAGGGCGTCCGACTCCCCCTTCGACTGGAGAATGCGTCCGTCGACGTCTTCACGCAGGTAGAGGGCCATCTGGTTTACGCGAGGGAGCCCGGATTCGAGCGAGTGCTTCTTGACGTACCGATGGCCGGTGCCTTGAAGACTAGCGTCGAGACAGTCCGGAAACGGTTGGTCCGTGGGGTTTTCGGAGAGAAAGATCAAGGTTGGGTAGTACTTGTCGCCGCGTAAGCTCGCATCGATTCGTCTGCGCCCCGAGGCGAAGCGGGCGGGATCGTCCCCTGGACGTTGTGACGCGATGAAATCCTCGAAGGTCCGATCGTCATCGTCCGGGTTGTGCAGCTTTCGCACCAGCTCGCATTCTCGACGCACGATCGTGTTGAGGTTGGCGGCTATCTGGCTCGGGTCGAGCCAGGCACCGGGCTTCGCGACCTGCGCGGTTTTCTGGAGGTCTAGTGGATGCCCGCTTTGGTCGAACGTGCCGGTGAGAGCTTCGACGCCGTTCCTCGCATTTCTCCTGTAGTGCTGCTTCGCGGCATCGAACGGGATGAACAGGACCGAGATCGTCTCGAGGCCGTCGGTGTCTTCGTCGAAGGAACGTTTGGGGGGAGACATGGAAGCTCCTCTGGGTCGATACAGCGCCCTCGCCGTCGTGCACGCGTGGGGCGGTCGCAGGTGCAGTCAACGACAAGCAGCATCTCCAGAATATCTGGAAATGCATCGTGCAGCAGAGAAGCACGGTAATCGCGCGAGTGAGCGGCGTCAAATATTCTTCTGATGAAGAACGCCTCCAAGGCAAGCTCGCGAGTCCATGAAGTGAACCGAAGCGCTAGTCCTCGATTCCGAGGCCGTTCATTCTCTCGCTCGCGCGACTGAACGCGCCGTTCTCGCCGAACGGGCTCGCGCAGTTCTTGCCGTCGCCCTCGAACGTCGGGCCCTCGTTCGCGTCCCCGCACCCGTGCTCGCCGAAGTCCGTCGGGGTCATCGTTTCGACGCCGCCATCGATCGGCTCCTGGCAGACCGAGGCATTTTCGTTTGCGAGCTCACCCGCTCGATTGCTCAGCGCGCCGGCGCTCTTCTCACGAAAGCGAGGCTCCGTTCCGAACACGCCGTGGACGCTTTCGTCGTGGCCACCGCTCTCGACTTCGACGCGGCAGTCATCGCGACCGGCGACCCCACGGATATTCGCCTGCTCGCAGCCGGCCATAAACAGATCCGTGTCTTTGCTCTCTGAGAGTGTCGTCAGGGCTCAACCAAAGGAACGAAGGCCTCCCAATCCGGCGCATCACGCAGACCAGAAACACCGCGCATCCGGCCCGGCTTCGCGCGGCGCTTTCGTGAGGGGGCGTGCAGCTCGCGAGGCGGCTTCCGCGACGTCGGGCGGCCGCTCGGGCTCATCCTGCTCCTCATCCTCGTGTATCACGCGTTCCAGCTCGTCGTGTGAGCTGGCTCGCCGGAAGCTCGAGCCAAGCGTCGACAGGCTTCGAAGACCCGTGGTATCGGGCCACGAATGGGCGTTCGACTCGAGCGGATGACATCGGCAACGGCGGCGGCACTCCTCGAGGGAAAGCGCCCGTCCGACATCTCGGTGGCCGAGGACTACCCGACGGAGTTTTCGCAGGGAGTGGCCGCGCAGGTGGCCCACGGAAGCGACCTTGGCCCCTACGTGATCTACGCGCCGAACGAGGCCATCGTCGTTGGTGAGATCGGCGGCGCGTTCACCGGTCCAGGTACCGTGGAGATCGGATATGCGGTGGTACGCTCGCGCTGGGGGCGAGGCATCGCGACCGAGGCGGTTCGCGAGCTCGTGCGCGTCATCCGCAAGCGCTCCGACGTCGAGCGCGTCGTCGCGCACACGCCTCTGGATCGTCCCGCGAGCGCTCGCGTCGTCGAGAAAGCTGGGTTTACCTTCGTGCGTGAGGTCGAGGATTCCCACGAAGGCCAAACGCTCCGTGCAAAGGAGTGGGAACTCCGCCTCGAACACTCCTGAGCCGTCCCGGGCAGCCTCACTGATTGGATGACGTTCTCGTGGCGCTCGTTGTCCCAACATGCGACGGCGTTCGACGCCTGGTACTGAGCCTCTCTCGGCGCTGTTGCGGCGATTCTCGGATGTGAGCGTGCGCGACCCGGAGGGCGCTCGCGAAGCCGCGGCGACCTGAGGAGACAAAATTACTTCACAAGGAGCGGGTCGTTCGACGGGCGAGGGCCGGGCTGGCAAATTTTGGTCGTGCGCTCACCCCAGACCCTGACCGAAGCGGAACGCCGGCTGGTGGCCGCGTGGGCTGCCGACTGTGCGGAGCGGGTGCTGCCGTTGTTCGAAGCGGAAGCACCGCACGACGGGCGTCCACGAGAGGCCATCGCGCGCACGCGCGCCTTCGCTCGCGGGGAGCTCGGGGTTGCCGAAGAGATTCGGCGCCGATTCGTGGGAGGGGGTGCGGCTCGCGCGGTGAAGGGACGTGCTGCCGTGGCTGCTGCGCGCGCAGCGGGACAGGCGTCGGCCGTCGCTCACATGGGGGCGCACGCGCTGTGTGCGGCTGCGTGTGCGGCGAGGGCAGTCGAGCTGGCGAACCCCGAACGTCCCGAGGCCGTCATCAAGGAAGTCGAATGGCAGCTCCGCCGTCTCACGGCGCCGGCCCGGGAGGCGCTCCGCAAACTTCCACCCGTCGGCGAGAACCGCTCCGGTCCGCTCGGTCCCGGCCTTTTCTCATCGGGTCCGCTCGGCGTCATCGTTCGAATGCTTCAGGCAGGCTTGCGCAAATCGGCGAGCACCCGCGGCCGCTCCAGCGCCGGCAATCGCCGTGGGAAAAACCGCCGTTCCGAGCGATCCGAGCGGACTCAGGCTCAGGTTCGCAGCGCCTCGCGGTCGGTGAACGGGGCCAAGAGCGCCTAATTTAGCGAGTCAGCGCCGA
>QGUH01000583.1 GCA_003242355.1 Pseudomonadota bacterium | reverse complement strand
GAGGCGTCCTCCGACGAACCCTTTGCCGAAGGTCTTCTGCAGGTCACCCCCGATCCGGACGTACGAATACTCGACGTCGGGGACGCGCGGCGCCATCTCGTCGCCCTCGAGCACGAACTTGTGCTTTCCGTAGGTGAAGCCGAAGCCCGTCTCGAGGTCGTCGAAGGGGAACCGCACGCGTGCACCGAGGAACCAGTGCTGCGTCACGTTGCTCAGCTCTTCGCGGACGGTGCCCGACGCGTAGGTCGACTTCGTGCCGATGCCTTGGTGCAGCCCCGCGACGAGCCCGATGTTGCTGACGAAGCCGTCGCTGAAGAAGGCCGCCGGATACACCTCGAGCCGAACGAAGCCGCCGGGTTGGAGCGGAAGATGGTAATCGGCGAGGCGGGGGAAACCCGCGCCCTCGCGAACGTCGGCGATCTGGTCGCTGTAGGTGAAGTCGCGGCGAATGCCCTCGAGCCCGCCCGCGAGCACGAGCCGGGGGCTGACGGAACCCGAGCCCGCGTCGGTTTCTTCCTCGGTCTCCGTCGTTTCCTCTTCCGCGCTTTCTTCTTCGGAGGATTCGTCTTCTTCGCTCTCGTCCTCGGAGGTTTCCTCTTCGCTCTCCTCTTCTTCGGCCGCCTTTGCTGCGGCTCGCGCGCGCGCCTCTTCTTCTTCTTTCGCTTTCGCGGCGCGCGCCGCCTGGGCGGCCGTGATCACGTTGCCGAGGTCCTTCGAGAGCGACGTCGAGATCGAGCGCTTCAGTCTGTAGACGTTCTTCGTCTTCAGCTCGATGGTGTCGACGACCGCACCCGTTTCGGCGTCGCGCACGGTGAGCGTGAGGTTGGCTCCCTCGACCTCGCCGAGCAGGACGTACTGCACGCCCAGCATGCTCGCCGACTTGGCGAAGGCGTCGTCGGTGCCCTCTGCAGGGACCACTTCGGCCGCGTCCGTAACCACGAAGTTGCGCTTGAGCGCATTGCGCACCCACCCTCGCACCGTTTTCGCACGTTTGCCGCGAATCGGGCCGAGAGCGACGTTCGGGCGCACCGCCGCCGTCGCTCGGGTTTGAGCGGTCGCTTCGGTCGTCTCGGTCGCAAACGCGGCGAACGCCGCCGCCGCGACCGCAATCCGGAGCGCCCAGAGTGCAGATCGGATCGTCATCTCAACCTTTCGTTTCCTTGGCCGCAACCTGACTCGATGATCTCGCTCCGATGCGTTTCAGTTCGAGGCGGCCACGGACATGACCCAGTTTCGGACGCAGGTCATCTCGGCGGCAGTGAGCGGGGCAAGACCCTGGGGCATGCTGGATCCGCAGCTTTGAGTTCCATTGAGACGTTTCAAGAGGACGCTGTTGTCCACGTTAATCGGGTCGATCAGTTTCTCCCCGGGCGCGCACGTTCCGGGATTCGCCACACTGTCGTTCGTGGCCGGGACGTTTTTCATGCGGGCGGCGTGCTCCGCGCTGCCTCCGCTCATATCCAGCTTGCCAGGCGTGTTCGCATTGAAGTGGCAGAAGAAGCACTTCATCGTGACGATGCTCTCCCAGCAGGCAGCGGTCTCCGCCGGGATGGGGGAGCCGGAGCCGCCGCCCGCAGTGCCGCCGGAGCCAGCGGTGCCCCCGGTCGTGCCGCCGGAGCCAGCGGTGCCCCCGGTCGTGCCGCCGGAGCCAGCGGTGCCCCCGGTCGTGCCGCCGGTAAATCCGCCCGAGCCGATCGTGCTGCCGCCCGTGCTCAAGCCACCGCCCGGGGTGAACCGGGAAGGCTCTTCGAGCTCCGCGGCGCATGCGGCCGAAGCGGCCACCGCGAGGAGCAGGGCGACGCCGGTTCGCCACCGAAAGCGAGGGGCTCTTGCTTCGGCGCGGCGCGCGCGAAAGGCACCGTTCGCTGTCGTCACTTCGGCGGCTAACCTACCATCATTTCCGGCGCAGGCGTAAAGCATCGAAAACCGCGCCGGCCGTGAGCGGCGCGCTGCATCCTAGGCCCCTCCCATGCACCGCTTCGATCGAGACCGCCTGCGCGAGTGTCCGGAGACCGCATTTCGCGAGCTTCGCCGCATTCGCTTTCACGATGTGGATGCTGCGGGCATAATTTTCTACCCGCGTATCTTCGAGCACTGCAACGACACGCTCATTGCCTTTTTCGAAGCGACGGGCGCGCCGCTGCACGAGCAACTCCGTGAGCCGGCGTGGCTCGCGCCCGTGCGCCACGCCGAAGCCGACTACTTCGCGCCGCTTCGCTTCGGGGACGAGGTCGAGGTGGCGCTGGTCGCGGCGCACGTCGCCGAGAGCGAGGTAACGGTCGGTTTTCGGCTCGCCCGCGGCGCGGATCGCACCGTTTGCGTCGTCGCTCAGTGCGTGCACGTCTTCGTGGATCCCAAGACCTTTCGACGTTCGGTGGTCCCGGAGCCCTTACGCTCCGCGTTCCTGCGGATCGGCGCTTGAAGCCGGCGGCCACGGCTCGAGCCGCGCGGCCGCCAGCCGCTTGATCGCCGCGCGGTCGATCTTGCCGTTGTGCAAGAGGGGAAGGCGATCGAGGAGCGCGACCCGTCGCGGGCGCGCATGCGGAGCGAGGCGCCGTTCGAGCAGCACGCGCGCGGAAGGTGCCGAGAACGCCGCGTCCACGGCCAGCGCGCAGACGACGAGCTCTCCGAAGCGCTCGTCGGGGACGCCGAACACGCACGCGGTCGAGACACCCGGGAGGGTGTGGAGCACGGCCTCGACCTGGGCGGGATCGACGTTCTCGCCGCCGGTAACGATCCGATCGCTGGCGCGTCCGAGCACGAACAGATTGCCGTGCTCGTCGAGCTGGCCGAGATCGTCGGTGATCAGAAACCCGTTTTCGTCGAACGGGGCTCGGTCGTCGAGGTAGCCGGTGCACAGCGACGGTCCGCGCACGCGGATGCGGCCCTCGGCATCGATCGCGACCTCGACGCCCGGCAAAGGACGCCCGGCGCTCACCGTTCCGTTCGCGACCCGAGGCTCGGTTCCGAACGGCGTCACGGTCACCTGAGAGCACGCCTCCGTGAGCCCGTACGTGACGAGCACCGGGACGCCGCGGGCGCGGGCACGCGCGAGCAGTGGTGCGGGTGTGGCAGCGCCGCCGAGGAGAACGGCCCGAAGCTCGGGATGCGGCGTCCAGGGAGGCGAGGCGTCGAGCAGCGCCCCGAGCAGGGTGGGCACGGCCGAGAACACCGTGGCGCGGCAGCGCTGCATCAGCCCTGCGAGCTCGGTAACGCGCGTGAGCAAACCGGCGGCGCCCGGATCGTACGCCACCACCGCGGAGCCGGCTTCGAGCGCGCGGGTGACGATCGACAGGCCGCCGACGTGTGCGAGCGGCAGGCACAAGAGCCAGCGATCGTCGGAACCGAGCGGCAGGTTCGCGGCGCTCGCGCGCGCGGAGGCAACGAACGCCCCGCGCGACAGAACCACGAGCTTGGGCGTGCCGCTGCTGCCGGAGGTGGGAAGGATCGCGAGCGGTGTGGCAGGCTCGATCGTTTGCGGCGCCGGTGGCACGGGCGCGCGCGTTCGTGGCAGCGCTTCCGTGTCGGGTGCGATGAGCCGGGTCGCGCCCGCGCGGCGCGCGAGCGTTTCGCGATCGGCTGCGGGAAGCCGCGGGTGGAGGAGCAGCACCGGGACGCCGTGCGCGACGAGGGCGAGCAGTGGTGCGAGGCTCGTCACCGTCGGGCGCAGCACGCACGCGACTGGCTGCTGTCCGGGCAGGGCTCCGAGCAGCGCCAAGGATCGCGCGGCGTCCTCGGCGCGCT
>QGUH01000582.1 GCA_003242355.1 Pseudomonadota bacterium | reverse complement strand
GCGCCGTTCGCCAGTAGTGACGAGGGACGCGAGAAAGTGCGAAAAGCGCTGATCGATGTCTGCTTCGTCGGCGCCCTGCAGGGTCCAAGCATGGGGCCAAACGTACGGAGCGCCCTGCCGGCGCAGCGATCGCGTGAGCGCCGCCGCATCGGGCGCCGTGCCCGCGGTCTCGAGCGAACGGACGAGGTCGGATGCGACCCGCCCCAGGGCCGCGTCCGGCTGCCCGCACCGCTCCGCCAGGGCGCGCTCGCGCTCCGAAGGGGAGCGCGGGGCCGGCTGCGGCGAGGCGCTCACGGGTGCGAACGCGGTTTTGCGGTCTTCGGCCGGAGGAGGCTGCGGAGCCTCGGGCGGAGGCGCCGCAGGAGCAGGCCGGCATGCGCTCGCGATCAGCGACAAAAAGATCAGGCGCAGCACGCGAGAGGTGGAGCATACGACTTCCGAAGCCCGGCGTACGAGCAGAACCCGTTCGGTCTTCCGCCTGCCCGGTCGGAATTGCCGGGAACACGGCCTCGCGAACGCAACGGTGTTAGGGTGAGGCGTCCTCCTATGACCCTTCCGGCACGATGAGCGGCCTCGCGCGGCTGACGACGGCGGCGAAGGTTGGCCTCTTCGCCGTGGTGACGGTGGTTGCCGGCATCTTGATTTACTCGTTCGCGCGCAAATCGGTGGGCGGGGATTCCGGCTACGTCGTCTACGCCCTGATGGACGATGCAGCGGGCATCGCTCGGCACTCCTACGTGCGCATGGCGGGCATCCCGGTGGGCTCGATCGAGTCGATTCGGCTGCAGGGGGGCAAGGCGCGCATCGACATCCGCATCAATTCGGACGTCCCGCTCTACGAGGACGCGAGCGTCTCGAAGGTGAGCTCGAGCCTGCTCGGCGAGTACTACCTCGCGGTCAGCCCGGGAACCGAAGGGAAACGGCGCCTCCAACACGGTGACCGCATCGCGGTGGTCCGGGAAGGCACGTCCACCGACGAGATCATGCGGCAGGTCGCCGGGATCGCTGCCGACGTGAAGAAGGTGACCGAGTCGCTCGCCGCGTCCGTCGGAACCGACCAGGGCCGCGAGAACCTGAAAGACACCTTAGAGAACCTGGCTCAGGTCACCGAGGCGCTCAACCAGACGGTTCGCGAGAACCGAACGTCGCTCCGGAACATCTTCGACAACATCGAGCGCATCACCGCCGAGGGCCGGCCCGAGCTGCGCGAGATCCTCGAGAACGTGCGCGTGAGCACCGAGGAAGTGCGGGATCTCGTCGCGCGCGCCGAGCGGGAAGGCGCCGAGCCGGGCGAGGTGCGCCAGATCGTGGAGAAGGTGAATCGGGCGAGCTCGAGCCTCGAGAGCGCGCTCGCGAGCCTCGACGAGGTCGCGTCCCGCGTGGAGCGCGGCGAGGGCACGCTCGGTCGGCTCACCAAGGACGAGCGGCTGATCGACGAGGTGGAGGAGGTCGCGACGAGCGTGAACGAGTTCGTGGGCGGCGTCTCCCGCCTGCAGACGATCCTGCTCCTGCGCACCGATTATCAATTCCTCGCGAGCGCCGTGAAGAGCTACGTCGAGCTGCGGCTCCAGCCTCGCGAGGACAAGTATTACGTGATCGAGGTCGTCAACGATCCGCGGGGCCTCACCACGTACGAGCAGATCGACGTCAGCACCACGAACCCGAACGAGCCCCCTCATTACCGCGAGGTGCGCACGATCACGACCAATCGGCTGCGCTTCTCGCTGCAGTTCGCCCAGAGCTTCGGTCCCTTCACCGGTCGGTTCGGCATCAAGGAATCGACGGGTGGCGTCGGTCTCGACATCCTCTTGTTCGAGAATCGCTTCGAGCTCCGCCAGGACCTCTATGGCTTCGGCGAAGTGGTGCTCCCGCGTTGGCGGCTCTCGCTCGCTTACGAGTTCGTGAAGCGCTTCTGGCTCCTGGGCGGCGTCGACGACGTGCTGAGCAGCACCGGGCGCGACTACTTCGTCGGCATCGCACTGCGCTTCAACGACGAAGACCTGAAGACCATTCTCCCCTTCGCTCCCAGTCCTTAGCCCGTACGTCTCCGGAACGGACCCGCGTCTTCGAGGGACGAACGGGCTCGGGGTGGGAACGTTCGAGGCTGGCAACGTTCGGCGTCGGGAACGTTTTGGGGTCGGAGCCCCAAACCCGGGGGTGAGGCTCCGCCGGATTCACGACCGGCACTAATGTTCCCAGGCAATCCAACCGAGGGCGTGGGCGGTGGCGAGGGCGGCGCAGGCTTCTTTGGAGGTGATGATGCGCGCGTCGTGCCGCGGGCGGTGCGCGGTGAGGCGTTCGAGGGCCCGATCGATGGTGAGCCGCTCGTTCACGAAGGTGGCGGCGAGGTGGAGGGAAGCGGGTGCCGTGCCGCGCTCTTTTCCGTGGCTCGCCGCGGCGGCGCGCGGACCCGGCACGATCACGGTGGTGCCGAGCGGAAGCAACGCGCGCGGGCCGGCCTGCGAGGAGAGGATGGCGCCGGCCATCATCGGGCTCGCCAGGTCGAGGTCCAGCGGGAAATCGACGCGCGTCGGCGTGGTGCCCCGGTAGAACGACGCGAGCCCGTCGTCCCAGCGGAAGAGCGCGGCCACGCGGTCGCGACCCTGGTCGCGAATCGCGCGGAACACGTCGACGGCATCGACGAGGCCGAGCGAGATCAGCGTATCGCCGAGGCGCCCGTGGTGCGTCGCGAGCTCGCCGAGCGCCATGTCGAGCTGCTCGCGCGTGATGCGTCCGCGGCGCACGAGGTATTCGCCGAGCAGCTCCTCGCGCTCGGAGGAGGCGACGTGGTGGAGCCGACCGCGGTCGAGATAGATTTCCTTGCGGCTCGAGCGGCCGCCGCCGAGCGCGCGCTGCACGAAGAGCGCGCCGGTCTCGCCGTGGATCCGGAGGTGCGCGAGCACCTGCATCATGTTCGTGTCGCGCAATAGGGCCTGGTAGTCCGGCGCGCCCGGCTCGAACACGCGCGTCGTCGTGGCCGTCGTGGACGGCAAGAGGTGGCGCGCGAGCTCGTGCACGTCCCGGATCTTGCGGAACCCCTGACCCATCAGCGCGACCTCGTCCTCGCCGGAGAGATCGCCGGTCGCGACCATCTCGATGAGCTTGGCGAACGAGACGTGGTCGAGCACCTGTCCGTTCGCTCGCCGCACGCGCGAGCTCGCCTCGGCCCGCTCGGTGGGCGACTCGACGGGGCGGGCAACGCGCAGGCGGCTGCTCGAGGTGCGGACCGCCTGCATGCGGTTCACGCTCTCGCGGATTTGCCCTTCGAGGCGCCGGGCGAGCTGCGACGAATCGCGCGCCCACACCACCCATTCGGCGAGCTGCTTTTTGAGGATCGCGGCGGAGGGGCGCTCGAACGGCTCGAGCGCCTTGGAAAAATCGGCGGCGCTCGCGTACCGATCGTCCGGATCGCGGGCGAGGGCGCGCTCGCACACCGGCAACATGCCGTCCGGGAGCATGGAGGCGTTACTGCGGAGCGGCTCGATGTTCGCGTCGCGGATGGCGAGCAACACCGCAAGCTGTCCGCTGCCCGGGAAAACCCGTTCGCCGATCAGCATCTCGCCGAGCAGGGCGGCGAGCGAGAACAGGTCCGTTCGGTGATCGAAGGGCTCCCCGGCCACCTGCTCCGGCGCGAGATAGCCGAACTTGCCCTTCAGGCGGCCCGGCTCGGCCGGCCGCGCCGGCTGTTCGACGCGCGCGATGCCGAAGTCGCCGAGTTTTACGTCACCCGTGATCGACAGGTAGA
>QGUH01000581.1 GCA_003242355.1 Pseudomonadota bacterium | reverse complement strand
CCCCCCACCGCCGCGCTGCGGGCCGACGAGGTGGGCGCGTCCGGCCACCCCCGCCCCACGACCCCGACCACCGACACGCTCGCACGGGAAGGGGTGGTATTCGAGTCCGCCTCCCCGGCGACGCCGCACACCTCGTACGCGATCACGTCGCTGCTCACGGGCAAGTACATGCGTCCGCTTCTGCTCCAAGGAGCCGGCGCGGATTCGGATACCTGGGCGTCGCTCTTGCGCACGTACGGCTACCGCACCGCCGCGTTTTTCCCGCCTGCGGTGTTCTTCATCGATACCGAGCGCTTCGCGCCGATGCAGGACGGCCAGCTCGGCTTCGAGTACGTGAAGGTGGAGTTCGCGGAAGGCGAAAAGCGCATTCGGCAAGTGCAACACTATCTCGACGGAGCGAGCACGACGCCGCTCTTCGTTTGGGTGCACTTGTTCGGCCCGCACGAGCCGTACGTCGCGCATCCGGAGTATCCGTTCGGCAGCCGCGACATCGATCGCTACGACTCGGAAATCGCGGCGACGGATGCGACGCTGGGAACGATCGTGGAGCGCTTTCGCAAGGCGCGCCCGAACGGCGTCGTGATCGTCACGGCCGACCACGGAGAGGAGTTCGGGGAGCACGGCGGCCGGTATCACGGCACCACGGTGTACGAAGAGCAGGTGCGCGTTCCTCTGATTTTCTCTGCGCCGGGTACCGTCCCACCCCGTCGCGTGACGGAGGTCGTGCAGTCCATCGACGTGCTGCCGACCGTCCTGGCCGCGCTGGCGATTCCCCGTCCGCCGCGCGTCCGGGGCCGCGACCTCTCTGCTCTCATCGCGGGGGGAGCGCCGAGCGGTCCAGGGCTCGCGCACGCCGAAACCGACGAGCAGGTGCTCCTCGCACGCGGAACGCTGCGGCTGATCTGCGCGCGGCGCGCCGGTGCGTGTCGGCTCTACGACCTCGCTCGCGATCCGGGGCAAACACGCGACGCCGCACCCGAGCGCCCGGGGGAGCTCGCCAAGCTACGCGCCGAGCTGCGCGAGCTCTCGGCCTCTCACGGGCAGTACGAGAGCCGCGGGTTGCGCGCCGAGGGGAGAGGGTGGCCCGGAGCCCTGGTCCGGGCGATCGCGGGCGACGGCGACGCGGCGCCCGAGGTGGCCGCGCTGCTCGACGACGTGGATCTCGAGATCCGGCGCAAGGCGGCGGAGGTCCTATTCGATTTGCGGCATCCGGAGACGGCGTCTGCGCTCGAGCTGGCGCTCGCCCGGGACGAAGACCCGCGGGTCCGGCAGCTCGCGGCGCTCGCGCTCGCACGGCTCGGACGGGAGGCGCCTCTCGCCGGCGAGTTGCTCGAGAACGCCGACGAAACGCTCCGGCGTCTCGCGGCGCTCGCGTTCGCCGAAGCAGGGGATGCACGGGGCGAGGGCACGCTCATCGAGTGGTGGCGCTCCGATCCCGTCGATTTCTCGCGGCGCCGCGAGCTGCTCGGAGCTTTCGCCAAGCTCCGCTCGCGCGCGGCGATTTCGGCGCTGCTCGAGCGACTCGACGACGTTCGACTGCGACCGCACATCGCCCGCGCTCTCGCCGAAATCGGCGATCCTGCTGCGCGTCCCGTGCTCGCGGCAGCCCTCTCCGGGGAGCGTTCCCACGAAGCCCGCGCGGCGTTGCTCGAAGCGTCGATTGCCCTCGGTGGAGGGCCCGAGCTCGTGGCGCCCCTCGTCCGCTTGCTCGGTGTTCCGGACCCGTTGCCGAACGCACTGGAAGCCGCGGTGCGCGCGGGGATTCTTGCTCAGGTCGGCGGTCCTTCCGAGCGTGCGTTCGAGCGGCTCGCGGCCCACTCCGGGGCCGCGGCTCGCCTCCGCGTCACCGTTCCGAAAGGGGGCAACGGCGCCGGCGTTCGCGCCCTCGTGCGGGCGCGGTGCGAGCCTGCGTCTGGCAGCGGGGAAGTCCTCATGACGCGCGCACCCCCGACGCAGGGCGCTCGAGGCGAGCTCACCGTTCCGCAACGCGACACGCACGAATCGGTTCTCGAGCACGCGGTGCGTCTGGAAATCCCGTGTACCGGCGAGGCGCGCGAGGTGCATGCCAGAGCGCCTGCAAGCCTCGGCGTTCGTGCCGGAGCCCCCGCGGAGCTCGTGGTCGTCGCCACCCCCTCGGTCATCATCGAGGCGCTCGCGCTCGTGCCGCTGGCCGATGAAATCCCGCCCCCGCCGCCGGAACCCTTCGCGCAGGGGCCCGAGGTCGAGCCCGCGCCTCTCGGGCGACATCCCACATCGCCGTGAGGGGCGAGCGCCCCACCGCGAACGCTTATGCTATGACGCGCGCCGTGGCGGATTCCGAAGAACGAAGCGACGAGCAGCGCGGCGATTCCGAGCGCGAGAACGATCCTGCCGAAGGGCGTGAGGCGCGCGGCTCGAAGCGCGAGCGGGCAACGGCCGACCCTCGTGAAATTCGAGACCGCAATCGGCGCATCCGCGAGGAGGCAGCCGCCAAGCGGCGGGCCAAGCGCGAGGCAGAAGCGCGCCGCGCAGCGCCCGCGCGCAATCTCGCAGCGTCCGAGCTCGTGGACGACGCGCTCGCGCGCACCACGCACGCCGCGTTCAACTGGCTCAGGCGCAACTCGAACCGCATCCAGTGGGCGGTCGTGCTGCTCGCGGTAGGGGGTATCGGCTGGCAGATCTACTCGTACCGGCAGGGGCGCCTGGCCGGGCAACGCACCGACCAGCTCGCCGAGGCGCTCGCTGCGGAGTACGCCCTGGTATCCGAAACGCCTGCGGCACCGGATCCGCTGACCGGCATCGTCCGTGACGGCCCGCGCTTCTCGTCGGACGCAGAGCGACTGAAGGCTGCCGAGCGCGAGTACCGCGATGCGCTTTCCCAGCTCAGCGGGGCTTCGGCGGCACTGGCAAAGCTCGGGCTTGCCGGCATTCTCTTCGATCAGGGCAAGTACGCCGAAGCCAAGAGCGCGTACACCGAAGTCAAGGAGAGCGAGCTCGCCAAGGTCGATCCGGATGCGCGAGCCCGGGCCCTCGAGGGTATCGGCCTGTCGCTCGAGGCGCAGAATCAGCTCGACGCCGCGCTCACGGCGTATCGCGAGCTCGAAAACTCCGAAGTCAGCGGCTCTGGAGCGCTCGGGCTCTATCACCAAGCCCGGGTTCGTCTGGCGAAGGGCGAACGGGACGCGGCAGTCGAGGCGCTGAAGAAAGCGCTCGAGAAGATCGAGAAGACCGAGGGCGACGACAAGCCGCGCGGCCCGTTCGGTGGCCCGACCTTTCTCGAGCAGCGCGTTCGCGACTTGCTCGGAGCGCTCGATCCCGGCGCCGTGCCGGCACCCGCTCCCACCATCTCCGAAGCCCAGATCGAGGCGCTTCAGGAGCAGTTGAAAGCAGCCGGCAAAGGCGGCCTCGATCCGAAAAAACTCCAGGAGCTCATCAACGACCTCGGCACCTCGTCGGAAAGCGATGGCACCGAGGGTGAGGAACCGGCTCCGCCGCCTGCGGCGTCCGAAGGTCAGGCGGAACCCGGCGAGGGCGCCAATTCCAAAGGCGAAGCCTCGGCGCCTGCGGCACCGGCGAAACCTCCCGAAGCGCCCGCATCACCGGCGCCGACGCCCAAACCCACTGCGGCGCCGCCCACGCCCGCGCCCGCGAAGGTCCCAGAGGAAGAGGGAGCCGCCGCGCCCAAGCCCACCGCGCCGCCGCCGGCGCCGGCGCCCGCGCCCGAGAACACCCCCAGAAGCCAGCGGGAGGCGAAGCCCAGGGAAAGTCCCC
>QGUH01000580.1 GCA_003242355.1 Pseudomonadota bacterium | reverse complement strand
GTCGACCGCGCTCGTGCTCGATGCCTCCCCCGAGCGGGCCCGGCCCCTCGTGTCCGCCCTCGAGGACGCCGGCTTCCAGGTGGAGATCGCGTCGGCTCCCGCCGCACCTGCGGACGTGGCCGGCTTAGCTCGACACGATCTCGTCGTGCTCGGTGAGATCCCGGCTCTGGATTTTTCCCCGTCGCAGCTCGACGCGCTCGCTGCCTTCGTGCGGGATCTGGGCGGTGGTCTCCTTCTCCTCGGCGGTGAGCAATCCCTCGGCCCCGGCGGATACGCCCGCACGGCCATCGAGGAGGTCAGCCCCACCGCGTTCGACCTGAAACAGGAGCGCCGACGGGCGAGTCTCGCCGAGGTGATTGCCGTCGATTTTTCCGGATCGATGGCCGCCAAGGCGGGCGAACACACCAAGCTCGAGCTCGCCAACGAAGCGGCGGTGCGTTCGGCGGACCTGCTCGGCGAGGGCGATCGCCTCGGCGTGCTGCACGTGGATGCAGCGCCGCACTGGACGGTGCCGCTCGCTCCCGTCGTCGACAAGGCGAAGATCGCGGAGCGCATTCGCGCCGTGGGTCCCGGCGGCGGAGGCATCTTCGTGGACCTCACCCTCGAAACGGCGTACGCCGCGCTCCGCAAGGAAACGACGCAACTCAAGCATCTGCTCTTGTTCGCGGATGGGAGCGATGCGGAGGAACGCACGCGCGCGCCCGCACTCGTCGCCCGCGCGAAGGCGGCCGGCATCACGACCAGCGTGGTGGCGCTCGGTTCCGGCAAGGACGTGACGGCGCTCGAACGACTCGCCACCCTCGGCGGCGGCCGCTTCTACCTCATCGAGGACGCGCGGCGCCTGCCCGCGGTCTTTGCGCAGGAGACGGTGCTCGCGTCGCGCAGCGCCATCAACGAAGTGCGCTTCGTCCCCGCACCGCGAGCAGCGGGGCCGGCGCTGCGCGGCATCGATTTCGGCGCGGCGCCGCCGCTCACCGGCTACGTCGTGACCATCCCCAAGAACCGCGCGGAAGTGCACCTCGCGGGACCGGAAGGCGATCCCGTGCTCGCGACGTGGTCGGTGGGGACGGGGCGCGCCGGTGTCTTCACGAGCGATTTCAGCAACCGCTGGGGGCACGCCTGGACTTCTTGGGAGGGCGCTTCCAGGCTCTTCGGGCAACTTTCGCGACAGCTGGCACGGCGCGCCGAAGACCCGCGCGTGCGACTGCAAGCCGAGTTCGAAAATGGCGGGCTCGCGATCCGCGCGACGGCGCTCGATGCGCGCGGCCGCCGCGATACGTTTCGGCGGCTCCGGGTCGTGGTCAGCGGCCCGGAAGGCTACCAGCGCACGGCGCCGCTCGAGGTGATCGGCCCCGGTCACTTCGGGCTCGAGCTCTCGCCCTCACGTCCCGGCGCCTACGTGATGACGCTCGTCGATGACGTCACCGGCGAGCCGCTGGCAACCGGAGGCGCCGTCCTCGCTTCCGGCATCGAGCAACGACCCGTCGGGACCGATCGAGCGTTGCTCGGGCGCGTCGCCACGCTCACGGGCGGCAAGGTGCGCGATACGCTCGCGGGCATCTTCCGCGAACGCGAACGGCGGCGCTTCGCCTACTCGCCTTTGGAGCCTACGCTGCTCGCGACGTGCGCTGCCGCGCTCCTGCTCGCGGTGACCGCGCGCCGCCTTTTCGTGTCCATTCCGCGCCTGCGTCGAGCAACCATCGAGCGTCGTTCTTCCGCGTCGGCTGCCTCGATCACCGGAACACTCGCCGCTCTCCGCGCTCGCAAACGCAAAGCTCGTGGAGAGCCTGCGCCACCTTCGGAGCAAACCGCCGAGGCCGCGCAGCCCTCCGCTCACGAGCCGTCCGCAGGCAGTCCGCCGCGAGCCGCGACCCCCGCCCCGAAACCTCCCCTGCGTCCGCCAGAACGAGGACGCACCGCCGCCGAAATCCTGCTCGAGCGACGGCGGCGGCGACTGCGCTAGCACCTCCCGTCCGAGCCCGTAAGCGCGAGCGCCGCGGCCGCGACTCGCGCCGCCCTTTCCTGCCGAACGGAACTCGGCAGCCCGGTGCTCAGCCCCGAACCGGGACGGGATGCATCCAGCCGTACGCGTCCTTCGCGGTTCCGTGCTGGATGGCGAGCAGGCGTTCGCGGATTGCGAGGGCGACGGGGCCGGATTCGCCCCCGTTGATCGTCCAGGAGCCGCCCTCGAACCGCACCGTGCCGATGGGCGTGACGACGGCTGCAGTACCGCACGCGAACACCTCCGTGAGCGCGCCGCTCTCGAGATCGCGCCCCCAGTCCTCGACGCTCACGAGCTTCTCCTCGGCCGTGTACCCCATGTCCGGCGCGAGCTTGAGGATGCTGTCGCGCGTGATGCCGGGAAGCAGCGTCCCCGTGAGCTTCGGAGTGACGAGCCGCACGCGCCCTCCGTCGCGATAGACGAAGAACATGTTCATCCCGCCCATCTCCTCGACGAAGCGCCGTTCTTTCGCATCGAGCCAGACGACTTGCTGACACCCCTGGTCCATCGCCTGCTGCTGCGCGATGAGGCTCGCCGCGTAGTTGCCCGCGCATTTCGCCTCTCCCGTTCCGCCGGGCGCCGCGCGCACGTATTCCTTGGAGAGCCAGACGGAGAGCGGCTTCACTCCCTGGGGGAAATACGAACCCGCAGGAGAACCGAAGACGAGGAAGAGGTACTCCTTCGCGGGGCGCACGCCGAGCGCGGCCTCCGTCGCGATCATCAGCGGACGGATGTAGAGGCTCTGCCCTGGCTCCGACGGCACCCACTCGTGGTCCTGCGCGATGAGCGCGTCCGACATATGGATGAACAGCTCTTCGGGAAGCTCCGGCATCGCCAGCCGTCGCGCCGACGCATTGAAACGACGCGCGTTGGCGTCCGGACGGAACGTCGCGATGCGCCCGTCCGCCTGTCGATATGCTTTGAAGCCTTCGAAGACCGCCTGGCCGTAGTGGAGCACCGAAGCCGCAGGATCCAACGTGAGGGGGGCGTAGGGCTCGAGCACACCTTGTCCCCAACCCTGCCCATGGCGGTAACGGAGCGTAACCATGTGCTCCGTGAACACCCGCCCGAAACCGGGGTCCTTCAACAGCTCTTGCCGCTGCTCGGCGCTCAGCGGCTGCTTCTTCGGGCGCAGCTCGATTCCGAATTGTGTCATGCGGACCTCCGATTGCTAGCATATCGAGGCCGTTTCGGCTCCGATTCCTCTTCTTCGGTAGGCAAGTCGTGCAAACTCGGTCACGCCGCGCGGTGATCCTGGTGTTCGACGGAGTCGAGGTCCTCGACGTGGCCGCGCCCGTCCAGGCGCTCGCGCTCGCGGGCCGGAACTGGAACTTTCGAGCCTTCAGGATCGAGCTCGTCGCGGAGCACCCCGGCCCGATCAACAGCTTGAACCAGTTACGGCTGGAGGCGCCACACGCGCTCTCCGCATGCGCGCCCGCGGACGTCGTGGTCGTGCCCGGTGGCTACGGCGCGCGACAGCTGATCGAGCAGCCGGAGCTGCTCCAGAATCTCGCACGGATCGCGACGGGCGCCGAGCTCGTCGCCGGCATCGGCTGGGGCGTGGCCGTGCTCGCCGCGGCCGGGCTCGTCGGCGATCGGCGCGTGGCCGTGCCGCCCCGAGCGCGCGAGACGCTCGCAGGCCTCGCGCCCGACGCCACCCTCGACCCGTCACACGGCGTCGTGCTGTCCGGAGCGCTGCTCACGGCGGCGGCGGGCGGCGCGGCGCTCGACCTCGGGATCACCATCATC
>QGUH01000579.1 GCA_003242355.1 Pseudomonadota bacterium | reverse complement strand
CGGAGAAGGGGCGCGCTTGGCCGTGCGCCGGCTCCCGGTTGCCCCCCGGGATCCGTGCCCCCCAACAAGGCTTCGCCGCGCACCGTCGCGCTCGACCGCGCGTCGGTGAGCGCCTGCGCGATCCGCTCGATGAAGCGCTTGCCGACGAGGGCGGCACGCTCGGGCAGTCGTTCGCGCGAGAGCACGTCGAGCGTCGCGAGGGCCGTGGCGCAAGCGAGCGGCGCGCCCGCGAACGTCGAGGTGTGAACGACCTCGGCGGGACGTCGCCAGCTCGCCATCACGTCCTTTCTCCCAATCACGGCGCTCACCGGCAGGCCGCCCCCGAGGCCCTTTCCTAGGCACACGAGATCCGGGAGCACCGACGCGGAGCGCAGCAGAGCGCCCGCTCGACCGAGCCCCGTCCAAATCTCGTCGGCGACGAGCAGCGCACCCGCTTCGTGCGCCGCGCGCGCCAGCTCCGGCAGAAAGCCTTCGGGTGGAACCACGACGCCGCCACGCCCGAGAATCGGCTCGACGACGATTGCTCCGACCGTTCCCGTCGCGAGCTCGCGTCGCACGCCGTCGAGCGCGCGTTCTTGCGCCGCCTGGTCTCCCGGGTACTCGACGAAGCGCACGTGGTTGCCGAGCTGCGTCGCGAACGGCTCTCGATAGCTCGCGCGCAGCCCGCAGGCCGCGAGCGGACCGTAGCCGAGCCCGTGATAGGCGCCGCCGAACGCGATCACGCCCGGGCGCCCGGTGGCGAGCACGGCCGTTTTGAGCGCGGCGCTCACCGCGTCGGAGCCGGACTGAGCGAGGATCACTTGCGCCGGACCCGCGGGATAGAGCGTTGCCAGGCGTTCCGAGAGCGCGACCTTGGCGTCACTCGGATGCACGTCGCCGAGCGCCGACAAGAGCCGCTCCCCCTGGAGCGTGAGCGCGCGGACCACCGCGGGATGGCGGTGCCCGAGCAGCAGTCCACCGAACGTCCCGGCCAGGTCGACGAAGCGGTTCTCGTCCACGTCGATCACGTTCACGCCCTCCCCGCGGGCGTACACGATCGTCCCCGCCTGAGCCGCGGCGCGCCCCGGCGAAAGCTCCGGATCCGGCATCGGCCCCATGGGCGCCGCGACCTCTCCGAGCCGGAGCAGGAACGTGCGGGAGTTCGGGCCCGGCGGGCGCGAGCGAAGCAGCGGCGCTTCCTGGCCCGGCTTTCCGAAGGGCGGGATCGCAGCGGACGAAGTCACGGCCCGAAGCTTTGGCGAAGTTTTCGTCGGGTCAACCCGCGCTTCCGCCGCGCGCGCCACTCCCGACGCGGGTGCTCGAACGCGAGGCTCGAGACGCGATCACTCGAAGGCGTCGGCATCCCCGGGCGGGGGAGCTCGACACCGTGACTCAAGACGAGACGCGGTTCCGCCCGCCGCGCTTGGCTTCGTAGAGCTTCTCGTCGGCGCGTTGGATGAGCTCGGTCGCCGCTCGGTCCTCCTTGGAGAGCTGGGCGCAGCCGATGCTGATCGTGACCGGGATGCGCTCGCCCTGGAAGACGAAGGCGTGCGTCGCGACGCGCTCGCGCAAATCGTCGGCGAGCGCTCGGGCGCCGGCAATCCCGGTTTCGGGCAGCACGATCACGAACTCCTCGCCGCCGTAACGGGCGAATACCTCGTCGCGGCGGATACGGTCCTGCACCACGCGCGCGAGCTCGCGCAGCACGTGATCTCCGGCGAGGTGTCCGTACTGGTCGTTGATGCGCTTGAAGAAGTCGATGTCGAAGATGATGAGACTCAGCTCCCGCTCGTAGCGCCGAGCGCGGATCATCTCTTTCTCGAGCGCCTCGAAGAGGTAACGCTTGTTGTTGATCTGCGTCAGCCCGTCCACGATGGTCATCCGATAGATTTCCTCGTGGTACTTGGCCTCCGCGTCGTGCCCGGAGAGGAACTTGAGGATGGTCGGGCCGATCTTGATGCGATCGTTGTTGGAGAGAACGCTCTCGTACTGAATCTGCTCTTCGTTCAGGTACGTCCCGTTCGTCGAGCCATCGTCGACCACGTACCAGGTCTCGCCGCGCAGCTCGAAGTGCGCGTGACGTCGCGAGACGCTGTCGCCTTCGAGCACGATGTGGTTGTCGGCGCCACGACCGACGCGCAGCGGACTTCTGTCGAGTAGGAAGCGCTTGCCGAGCATGGCGTTCTCCGGCGGCGCGTAGATCACGACCAAGCAGTCCGTGCCCCGCCCCGTATCGGGAGGGGGTGCCTGAACCACTTGGGTGACTCGGGTTTTCTCGTCCTGCTCGCTCAAGAAGCCCTGACCTGGTCCCTATCGCTCTGGGAACGACCCGGGAGGGAGCCCACCCGGACGGGCCTCACCGGGCCATGGTGTCGCAATCGCCATGATGAAGCGACTGCCCAGACGTGCGGGACTACCGTGAAGGAACGGCAGCCCCTAACACGGGGCAATGCATTCGAAAACGGATCCGGAGCCTGGGTTCTGAAATTCCTCCGACCCGAATACTTTAACCTAGCCTGGAACGTAACGTGCCGGCAAAACTCGGGTTTTCTCGTTTTGCGGTGGTAGCCACTCCCCAGGTGTGGGGGGCTGCCGAGCCGGTCGGTGGGGAGGCGGCGGCTTCCCACGCCTTCCTCCCGGGTGGGGAGGCGGGGTCGGGCCGTGCTCCCGGCCGCGCGGGGTCCCCCCGGGCAGAGGCGGGACGCCCGCGGGGGCGCGCGCCATCACCCCCCGGGAAGGCGCGCCGTCACTCAAGCGGCACCTCGAGACCGACACTGCGCATGAGGCGGAGCGCATTCCCCGACGTGACCGGACCCGGATACACTTTGTAGTCGAAGCTCATCTTCCCGTCGGTCATGCTCTCCCGCAGGTGGACGAGCTGCACTCGGGACATGAGCTCGGGAGGGAGGCGGCAGAGCTCCTCGTCGTGCGTGGAGACGGCGCCGAGGGCGCCGCGGCGAAGCAGTTCGGCGAGCACCCACCGAGCGCCAATCTGACGTTCGCGCGAGTTGGTGCCGTGCAGGATCTCGTCGAGTAGGAAGAGTACCGGCTGCTCGCCGGCACTGGCATCGACCACGCGCTTGAGCTTCGTGATCTCCGCGAAGAAGTGGCTCACGCCGCGCTCGAGCGAGTCGGCGACGAGGATGCTCGTTTGCACGTTCAGCCGCGATAGACGCAGGCGTCGTGCCACGACGGGCGCGCCGGCGAGGGCGAGCACCGTCGAGACGCCGATCGCGCGGAGCAGCGTGCTCTTGCCGGACATGTTGGAGCCCGTCACGAGCAGGGCAGAGCCCGGCGCGGGCAACACCACGTCGTTCGCGACGCGCTTGTTCGGATCGAGCAGCGGGTGCGCGAGGCCTTCGGCTCGAAACAGCGGTTCCTCGACGAGCTCGGGGAAGGTGACGTCTGGCTCGTCCGCCGCGAAGCTCGCGAGCGACGAGAGCGCCTCGAACCAACCGATGACGTCGAACCATTCGCGCAGGCGTTTTCCGGCGCGCAGCTGCCAGCGCTCGAGCGCGAGCGTGCAGTGGATGTCCCAGAGCAGAAGTAGGTTGGCGAACGGGTGAACGAGGCCGTTGTGCCGGAGATCGAACCAACCCACGATCGTCCGGAAACGGCGCATCGTGGCCGACGGCATGCCCTCGGACGTGCGGAGGCGATCCCGGAGGCCCACGAGGAGCGGATCGGTCGTGTCGAGGGTCTCGATGATTTCGAGCAACGTTCCGTACCGGAGGAACGCGCCTTCGCTCGCCGAAACGGCACTGAAGGCGAGC
>QGUH01000578.1 GCA_003242355.1 Pseudomonadota bacterium | reverse complement strand
CCCCCCCCCCCCCTGGGTTTCCCCCCTGCCCGGCCGTCCCCGCCGGGCCCCCTTCCGGGGGCCCCCCCCGCCCGGCACCCCCCGCCAGCGCGCTTTGCCCCCCCTCGCCGCCGAGGCCTGCGGCGCCGCCTTGCGCTTCGTCGTTGGCCGAACCGCCCTCCGGAGCCGAGCCGCCGGTGGGGGCGGGGGACGGCGCGTCCCCGCCGTTCGCCTCTTCGGGCGTTCCGGAGCCCAGGCCCATCCCGCCGGCCTCCGTTCCGGGCGCGCCCCCGGTCTCCGCGACGCTCGGCAAACCGCCGCTCGGATTCATGCCCGCGGTGCCGCCATCGAGCCCTCCCGTGGCGTCCCCGCCGCTCGCGGTGCTCGGCGCCCCGCCGGTGGCACCACTCGAGCTCGTAGCCCCCTGCACACCCGCGAACAACAGCTCATCGCGTCCGTCGCCGCATGCGGTGGCCGCCAGTGCGGGCGCTAGCGCGGCAACGAGCGCAGCTCGGCGCTGGTTCATGGAGCCCATGTGTCCTCGGGTGGGATAATGCCTCCGCTCAGGCGTGAGGGTAGCCCCGCACCGAGCGTGGCCTGACGAGGCGCGCCTTGGTTTCCAGTGACGGTGCTTCGCAAACTCGCCTCGGCGCCTCGATGCTGGAGTTTGCCCGCTGGATGTGCCATGGCTCGCGCCGCGTCCCCCATGGATCCCCCGGAAATTCGTTCCCAGCCGATGGGGAAGCTCACCCTGCCTCCGGGCTTGCTTCGCTGGGGACGTGACAACGGCGATCGCATCGCGGCCGTGCTCGCAGCGCTCGGCTTCGCGCTCAGCTTCGGGTTCGACTACGGGCTCGACAACCAGCTCGTCTACCTGCTGCGCTCGCTCACCATCGCCAACCCGGGGATTCTCGAGAACGACTGGTTCGCCTCGCAAACCACCCACTATCACCCGGTCTTCGCGTACTTCGGGGCGCTGCTCTTGTGGCTCGATCCGTCGGGGTGGCTGGTTGCGCTCGTCCAGATCGCGATCATCACGGCCGGGATCGCGATGGTGTACGAAATGCTGCGTGCGCTCGGCTCGCGCCGCGCGGCGCTGGCAGCGTTTTTCTGCACGATCGCGGTCGTCCTCACGACCCGAACGTCGGGCGTGGCCACGACGTACGTGTTCGACTCGCTGCTGCAGCCTTCTGCTCTCGGAAGCTTGGGGCTGCTCGCGGGGGCGGCGGAGTTCGTCAAGGGCCGCTATTTCGCGTCCGGCATCTGGCTCGGCGTCGGCGGGCTTTTCCACGCGAACTACCTGGTGCTCGCGATTCCGGTGTTCGCCCTGGCGCAGCTCGCGATCGGCCTGCCTGGTCTCGTGCAGCGGGGAATTCGCCAGCTCGGGCCGCTCGCGGTCGCGGCCCTGACGCTCCTTCCGGTGATGCTGGCGGCGGCGGCACCGTCCCCGGACGCGGAACGGGCGCAGCAGATCTTGTTCGAGATCCGTTCGCCCCATCACTACGACCCCGAGTACTTCCGCTCCGCGCTCGTTCCGTTCGCCGCGTATCAGATGTTGGGCATCGGGCTCGCGGCGCACCTTCTGCGGGGCCGGCGAACGGCGGCGGGGCGCTACGGAATTCTGCTCGCCGCGCTGATGGCCGCGGTCTGGGTGGGCACGGCCTTCCAGACGATCGTGTACTGGCCGCGCGTCGTGCAGATCTTCGTGTATCGCCTGGCGCCCTACATCGATCTCTTCTCCATCGCCATCGCGTGCTTCGTGCTCGTGGAGCTCGCGATCGCGCCGGCCACCGTGCGGCGCCTTTCGCCGGCGGCCATGGGGCTCGCCCTGGCCGGGCTCGTTCTGCTCGGCACGTTCGGGAACGAGCGACGCAACCCCTTCCCCCTGCTCCTCGCCTTCTCCGCGGTGGCGTTCGGTCTGAGTGCGCTCGGCCTCCTCGGCGAGCGGGCCAAGCTCGGCTTCGTCGGGCGGTTCTGGCGTCGGCGCGGGGCCTGGGTCGTGCTCGGCGTCTCGGTGGCTGCGCTCTCGGGCCTGCCGTCTGCGCTCGCGAAGACGCGCGAGCGATCGAGCCTGCTCAGCGACAAGAAGCCCAACGCGATGCTCGCGTGGATGCGGGAGCACACGGCTGCCGACGCGGTGTTCCTGACCCCGCCCGACCTCGACTGGATTCGCTATCACGGCCGGCGCGCGATCGTGGTCGACTGGAAGGCGGCGCCCATGGTGCCGAGTGAGCTCGTCGAATGGCACGAGCGGTTGCGCGACGTGACGGGCCGGGAGGTGCGCAGCCGGCGGGACCTTCGGGGCTACAACCAGCTCAACCAGAAGCGGCTGCGGGAGCTGACCGAGAAGTACGGGCTGAGCTACGTCATCGTGCGCCGCGAGGCGGCGCGGACCCTGGGGTTCGAGCGCGCTCCCGCCTACGAGGACGACCGCTTCATCGTGTACCGCCTCTGACGGTGTGCCGGGAAGGTCCCGCCTTGACGCCTCGAAACCTGGAACGTAAGAGCCCACCGTGACAGCCCGCGCATGTGCCGTGATCCAGGCCGTCGCCCTGGGTTTCTCTGGCTCGGCGAGCAGCACCGTGTCGCCTTTCGAGGAGGAGAGGCGATGAGCGCTCCGTCTCGGCCCGCGCTGTCGTTCGTGATTCCGTTCTTGAACGAAGAGGCGACGCTCGAGACCCTGTACGAGCGCATCGCGGAGAACGCGCGCGGCGTGCTCCGGCGCGGGGAGACGTTCGAGGTCATCTTCGTGGACGACGGGAGCACCGACGGCTCCGTGAAGGCGGTGGAACGGCTCGCCGCGGCGCACCCGGAGGTCGTGCTGCTCGAGTTGCAGGGCAACTTCGGCAAGAGCGCGGCGCTCGCCGCGGGCTTCGAACGCGCGCGCGGTCGGATCGTGTTCACCCTCGACGCGGATCTGCAGGACGACCCGAAGGAGATCGGGCGGTTCCTCGAGAAGCTGAACGAGGGTTACGATCTCGTCTCGGGCTACAAAAAGAAGCGCAACGACCCGATCTCGAAGGTGCTGCCGTCGCGCGTGTTCAACTGGATGGTTCGCCGGGCGACGGGGATCCGGCTGCACGACGTCAACTGCGGGTTCAAGGCGTACCGCGACGTGGTGCTGCAGAACGTGCGGCTTTACGGCGAGATGCACCGCTTCATTCCGGTGCTCGCGCATTGGAAGCGCTTTCGCATCGCCGAGATTCCGGTCGAGCACCACGCGCGCCGCTTCGGCAAGAGCAAGTTCGGGGGTGGCCGGTTCTTCCGCGGGTTGATGGACCTTTTGACGGTCGTCTTCCTGCTCCGCTACGAGCGGCGTCCGGCGCACTTTTTCGGGGGCATCGGCCTCGCGACGTTGGCGCTCGGCGTCGTCTTCGGTGCGTACCTCACGGTGCTCAAGATCCTGGGGCAGGACATCGGGCGGCGGCCGCTCCTCATCCTGTCCGTGCTGTTGATCGTGGTGGGCGTGCAGATTCTCGCGACGGGGCTCATCGCGGAGCTGCTCGTCCACATGAATCGGAACGACCTACCGTATCTGGTTCGCCGCGTCGTCGAGCACGGCAAGGTCTCGCCGGCTCCGGAAACGGCCGAGCCCAAGCCCGAGGTGCGGGTGGCAGGCTGAGCCGGTCGCGGGCATGCTGTTGGGCATGGCGCCCGAGCACGGTCTTCCGGCACACGGCATGAAGTTCGAGCTCCGGTTGCTCGAATCGACGGGTGAGGGCGTTCGCTATGCTCTCACGGTCGCGCTCCCGAGCGGCAGCCACGTGGGGCGGGCGGAGCTCGC
>QGUH01000577.1 GCA_003242355.1 Pseudomonadota bacterium | reverse complement strand
TGAACACGCCCTGCGGCCCCGGCCCCCCCCCCGGGGCCCCCGGGCCAGGGCCGGACCGGGGGCCAAGGGGCGCACCTCGTAATCGTCGACGCCCGGGAGATCGAAGGTGGCGCTTCCGTTCCCGATGCTCCCCCGTTCGTTCCTGAGCACGCGAATGCCGAGCCGCTCGAGCTCGGCGATCCACTCCTCGGCGCCCGAGTAGTACTCGTGGTTGCCGGTCACGAAGTACACGCCGTGCGTGGCTCTGAGCTCGGCGAGCGGCGCTACGTGCTCGCGTAGCTCCTCGACGGAGCCGTCCACGAGGTCGCCCGTGATTGCGACGATGTCCGGCGAAAGCGCGTTCGTGCGCCGCACGATGTCTTCGACGAACTCGCGCCGGATCGTCGGACCGACGTGGATATCGGTGAGCTGGACGATGGTGAGCCCGTGGAGCGCGGCGGGAAGCCGTGACAGCCGCACGCGGACCTCTTTGAGAGCGGCGCCGGCCAACCCCGAACGAACGGCGAGGAGCCCGAGCCCACCGGCGATGAGCGTGACGCTGGCCGCGAACAGGCGGGCGAGCACGCGCCGGCGTTCCGGATCCCGCGGAGCTTCGACGTCGAGCGCCGAAGCCGCGAGCGTCCACGCCCCGCGCACCAGGTCGGCCCCGAGCAGCACCACGAAGAAGATGAGGAGCAGGCCCATCCAGATGAACGCGCCCCAGACGGCCACCTCGGCGAGCCCTCCCTGGGCGTTTCGACCGAGAACGAGACTGGCCGGCAGGCTCAGGTAGAGGGCGACGAACACCGCCGTCAGCGCTCGGTGCCAGGGGGGAGAGAGCCCGAGATCGCGCACCAGCCGAATCCAGAGATAGTAGTGGGCGAGCCCCGTGATCGTCAGGGCGACGGCCAAAACCAGGGCGATGGTGAGGGCTCGAGACACGGACCAACATATTGGCGGCTTTCGGCTCACCGCCAAGTACCGGGGCCGGAGAACGCCCCAGCCCAGAAACTTCCGCTCCGAGGAGCCGGAGAACGTGCTCGGCCGCTCGGCGGCTTGAACGTGCTCCCGGTCCGGCTTACGTATTGCTGCCCCAAGAGCGAGGACGCGACGTGGATAGCTACCGGCCTGATTCCGACCGAGACCCGACTGAAACGCGCGAGTGGATCGAGTCCCTCGAATCCGTGCTGGAGCACGAAGGTGCCGAGCGCGCTCGCTATCTCTTACGAAGAGTGGTGGAGACGGCGACGCGCTACGGGGTGCAGCCCGCGCTCCCGCTCAGCACCGATTACGTGAACACCATCCCGGTGCACGAGGAACCCGAGTTTCCGGGTGACCGCGCGATGGAGCACCGCATTCAGTGCATCGTCCGCTGGAACGCCGCGGTGATGGTGCATCGTGCGAACAAGCACTCGGCGGGCATCGGCGGCCACATTTCGACGTACGCGTCGAGCGCGACGCTGTACGAGGTGGGCTTCAATCACTTTTTCCGCGGCAAGGACGCGCCGGGCCGCGGTGACCAGGTGTTCTTCCAGGGACACGCGGCGCCCGGCATGTACGCGCGCTCGTTCCTCGAGGGACGGCTGAGCGCCGACAAGCTCGATCGGTTCCGGCGCGAAGCGGCGCGGGGCCAGGGCCTTTCGTCGTACCCGCACCCCCGCCTCATGCCGAACTACTGGGAGTTCCCGACGGTCAGCATGGGGCTCGGCCCGATCGACTCGATCTATCAGGCGCGCCTGAACCGTTATCTGCAGGCACGCGGCCTCAAGGACACCTCGCAGCAGCGGGTGTGGTGCTTCGTCGGCGACGGGGAAACGGACGAGCCGGAGACGCTCGGCGCGCTCAGCGTGGCGGCACGCGAGCGGCTCGACAACCTGATCTGGGTCGTAAACTGCAACCTGCAGCGCCTCGATGGCCCGGTGCGCGGCAACGGCAAGATCATCCAGGAGCTCGAGGCGATCTTCCGCGGTGCCGGCTGGCACGTCATCAAGGTGATCTGGGGTCCCGAGTGGGACAGCGTTTTCGCACGGGATCGCGACGGTGCGCTCCGCGATGCGCTGAACAAGGTCGTCGACGGGGAATGGCAGCGCCTCACCGCCGCTTCCGGCGAGACCGCACGGCGTGAGTTCTTCGGCAAGGATCCGCGCGTGCTCGAGACGGTGAGCCACCTGTCGGACGAGGAGCTCGCCAACCTGCGCCGCGGCGGTCACAGCCAGCGCAAGGTGTATGCCGCGTACCGGCGCGCGGTCGACCTCCTGGGGCAGGGCCGCCCGATCGCGTGCCTCGCCCACACGGTCAAGGGCTGGCAGCTCGGTGAGAGCTTCGCCGGCAGCAACGTGACGCACCAGCGGAAGAAGTTCGAGTCCGACGAGCTGCGCGCCTTCCGCGACGTGCTCGACATTCCGATTCCGGACGAAGAGCTCGACGACGCCCCCTTCTACCACCCGGGTCCGGACAGCCCCGAGGTGCGCTACTTGCTCGAGCGCCGCCGCGCGCTCGGTGGGTTTCTCCCGGAGCGGCGTGTTCAGATCGACGTCCCGATCGAGCTGCCGAAGGAGGACCTGTACGCCGAGTTCTACAAGGGGATGGAGAAGGGCGAGGCCTCGACCACGATGGTCTTCGCGCGGCTCCTCTCGAAGCTCATCCGCGACAAGAACATCGGCAAGCGCGTCGTGCCCATCGTCCCCGACGAGGCGCGCACCTTCGGTATGGACGCGCTGTTCAGCCAGGTCGGGATCTATGCTCCCGAAGGGCAGCTGTACGAGCCGATCGACAAAGGCAAGCTGCTCTACTACCGCGAGGCCAGGGACGGGCAGGTGCTCGAAGAGGGCATCACCGAAGCCGGCTCGATGGCGTCGTTCATCGCCGCGGCCACGGCGTACGCGACGCACGGTCAGCCGCTGATTCCCTTCTACATCTTCTATTCGATGTTCGGGTTCCAGCGCACGGGCGACCAGCTCTGGGCCGCGGGCGATCAGATGGCTCGGGGGTTCGTTCTCGGCGCGACCGCCGGGCGGACCACGCTGAACGGAGAAGGGCTGCAGCACGAGGACGGCCACAGTCACTTGCACGCGATGACCGTGCCGAGCTGCCGCGCCTACGACGTCGCGTTCGCCTTCGAGCTCGCCGCAATCGTCGAGGACGGCATGCGGCGCATGTTCGTCGAGGGCGAGAACGTCTACTATTACATCACTCTCCAGAACGAGAATTACCGCATGCCGCCGATGCCCGAAGGCGTGCGCGACGGCATTCTCCACGGCCTCTATCGCTTCCGTCCGGCGGCGGAGCGGCGGGAGCTTCACGTGCAGCTCTTCGGCAGCGGCTCGATTCTCCTCGAGGTGCTTCGGGCTCAGGAGCTGCTCTTGGAGCGCTTCGGCGTCTCTGCCGACGTGTGGAGCGTCACGAGCTATCAGCAGCTCCGGCGCGACGCGCTCGTCGTCGAGCGACACAACCGGCTCCACCCGGAGGCCGAGCCGAAGGTGCCGTACCTCGTCCGGGCGCTCGAAGGCGTCAGCGGACCCTTCATCACCGCGTCCGACTACCTGAAAGCGCTGGGCGATCTGATCGCGCGCTGGGTGCCGGGGCGCGTGGTGCCGCTCGGCACCGACGGCTTCGGGATGAGCGACTCGCGTGAAGCGTTGCGGCGGCACTTCGAGGTCGATGCGGAGAACATCGCGATTGCGGCGCGCAACGCGCTCCCTGCCGGGGGTCGCATTCCCCAGGGGGCCGTTCAGAAGGCAACAGGAGAGCCCGGGGGGGATCCGAAAAAAACCAACCCACCCCG
>QGUH01000576.1 GCA_003242355.1 Pseudomonadota bacterium | reverse complement strand
AACGGACGCACCGCAGTCGGCATCGACGTCGTCAAGTCCACGGACTACAGCACCACCGACGTCAGCGCGCGCGTGCTCGAGCACGTCCGCGAAATCGCCGGAACGTTGCCCGAAGGCGTCGAGCTCTCGGTCGTGCGCGACGCAGGCGTCCGGGTCGCGCGTTCGGTGGCGGACGTCGAGCGATCGCTGCTCGAAGGAGCCGCCCTCACCGTAGCCGTGGTCTTCCTCTTCTTGAGCTCGTGGCGTTCGACGGTGATCACGGGGCTCGCGTTGCCCGTCTCGGTGCTGGCGTCGTTCATCGCGGTCTGGGCGTTCGGCTTCACGCTCAACACGATGTCGCTGCTCGGGCTCTCCCTCGCCATCGGCATCCTGATCGACGACGCGATCGTCGTCCGCGAGAACATCGTGCGGCACATGGAGCTCGGCAAGGACCACGTGCGCGCCGCACACGAGGGCACCGCCGAGATCGGCCTCGCCGTAGCCGCAACGACGTTTTCCATCGTCGTGGTGTTCGTACCGATCGCGTTCATGGGGGGCATCGCCCAACAGTGGTTCGCGCCTTTCGCGCTCACCATCGCCTCGTCGGTCCTGGTTTCGCTCTTCGTCTCGTTCTCGCTCGATCCGATGCTGTCCGCGCACTGGCCGGACCCGGAGGCCCAGGGCAGGAAGAAGAGCTTCGTCACGCGGGCGACTCTGCGTTTCAACGCGTGGTTCGATCGGCAGGTCGAGCGCTACCGGCGCACGATCCGCTGGGCGCTCCGGCACCGCTTGGCGATGGGGCTCATCGCGTTCGGCTCCTTCGTCGCCGCGCTCGCCGCCCCCGCGACCGGCGTGCTCGGCAGCGAGTTCTTCCCCGAGCAGGACCTGTCCGAGGTCTACGTGAGCCTCGAGTCGCCGCCCGGCGCGAGCCTCGAGTACACCCTCGAGAAGTCCCGCCAGGCTTCCGACCTGATCCGTCGGCTCGAAGGTGTCGACTACACGTACACGACCGTCGGCGGACAGACCGAGGAGGAGATCGACCAGGCGCTGATCTACGTCCGGCTCCTGCCGCGCGCCGAACGCGACCAGCACCAGACCGAGATCATGCAGGAGATCCGGACGAGGCTCGGGCGCCTCTCCGGTGTCGAGGCCTCGATCGCGACGACCGGGTTCGGTCCGGAAAAGCAGATCCAGATCGAGCTCACGGGGCCGGATCTCGATACGTTGAATCGCCTGGCCGAGGAAGTGGCCGCCGAGGTGCGAAAGGTCCCCGGCGCGGCGGACGTCGGTCTCTCGTCGCGCGGGCAGCGCCCCGAGCTCGTCGTCGAGGTCGATCGCGACCTCGCCGCGGACCTGGGCGTCACCGTGCAGCAGGTCGCTCAGGCCTTGCGCGCGGCCTTCGCCGGCATCGACGCGGGAGATTGGGTCGATCCCCAAGGCGAAACGCGCGACGTGACCGTGCGGCTCGCCCCCGAAGCGCGCGAGAGCCGCACCGACCTCGAGCGCTTGCCGATTCGGATCGGCGAAAACCTCGTCGTGCCCCTCGACCAGATTGCCGAAGTGCGCGAGGAGCTGAGCCCGAACCAGATTCAGCACCTCGATCGCCGTCGCGTGGTTCAGGTCGAGGCCAACACCGCCGGCCGCGCGCTCAATGCCGTGGTCACCGACATCAACGCGCGCATCGCGCACGTCGCGATGCCCCCGGGATACGAGGTGCGCCAGGGCGGCGAAGCAGAGGATCAACGCGAGGTGTTCGCGCGGATTCTGCTCGCGCTCGCGGTCGCGATTCTGCTGATGTACCTCGTGCTCGTGATCCAGTTCGGCTCGTTCATGGATCCGATTCCGATCATGGCGTCGCTTCCGCTCTCGCTCATCGGAGTCGTGCTCGGGCTCCTGGTCACGGGCTCCACGCTGAACTTGATGAGCATGATCGGCGTGATTCTGCTCATGGGCATCGTCGCCAAGAACGCCATTTTGCTCATCGATTTCGCGAAGTGGACGCAGGAACGGCGCGGCATCGATCGCAAGGAAGCGATCGTCGCAGCCGGCGGGGTGCGCCTCCGTCCCATCGTGATGACCAGCGTCGCGATCGTCGCGGGCATGCTTCCCGTCGCGATCGGTCACGGCGAAGGCGCCGACTTCCGCGCGCCGCTCGGACGCGCCGTCATCGGCGGCGTCATCACGTCGACGCTGCTCACGTTGCTCGTGATCCCCACCTTTTACGACGTGCTCTCGAGCCTTCGCGATCGTGCGCGCCGCGCGTTGCGGCGTCGCCTGCACCCGCCGGCCGAGCCCGGGCTGCCCGAAGCTCCGCCGTCCGCTTCCGAAGCCGAATGAACCTTCGCGTCTCCGAGGAGGGGGCGAGCGCTTCCGCCGCAGAGACGAGCTGCGCTCCAAAGCGACGAACGGTTCGGAACGCGCCGAAATATGCGGAGAACGGAGCCGAACGGAGTGCCGCGTGGGGAGGGCTCGCCGAAGTGAATTCGCCGGGGAGGGACGGCGCGTGCCGTCCCTCCGGGACGAGGCCCGAACGCCGATCGGTCGAACCGGTCGGCGTTCGAGAGCGATCTCGATTGCGCGCTCGTTCGTGCTCACGCTGGCATCGCGTTACGAGCCGCCTGCACCACCAACTGAAAAATTGCAGTCATCATGATTGACGCGCCGATGCACGCATCGCGCGCGCAACGTTCGTGCGAGCGCTCTCGAAGTCTTCGACGGCGTCGATGGAAGTCGAATCGTGAGTACCGCGATGCATCCAAGGCGCGTCGTAAGCATCCGGTTGCACGCGCGTCCGCGGCTTGGTCGCCTCTCGCAGCGCTCTCGGTGGCAAGCTCGTCGCCCCTGCAGCGCCGGAGCAAGCGGCGAAAACCGAGCCGAATTCCTCGATGAATCCGCGCTCGCCGCGCCGACGAGCACCGCTCGCAGGGCCGCATCGACACGGTGATCGCACCGCAAACGTGAAGCGCACGCGAAACGCGCCCACGCGAAACGCGCGCGCACGAACGAACGGATCTCCATACGCGACCCTCGCGTACCTCGCGAGCGCGTCACGCACTTCGTGTGTAACGCGCGCCTCAAAATACGGCGAGCTACTGGATTGAAGAACTGACTCTGTGTTAGCTTCCGCATCACCGTGATGCGACGAATCGGTGTCGCACTCGGATGCAGCATCGTCGCGTGCTTCGCATCCGCATGTGCGACCGCAAGCGAAGAGGGCGTGGGGCCGATCGTGTCCCCACAGACAGGCGACGACGCCGAGGGCGGAACGGCTTCCGGCGGCGCGCCATCCACGATCAACGGCGGTTCGGGAGGCGCTCTCGGAACCGGAAGCGGGGGATTGGGAACGACGACGGGGGGCACGACCGCAACGAGCGGCGGGGCCTCTGCAAGCGGCGGACAGTCTTCGGGCGGAAGCGCGGGGACGTCCACGCCGGGCGGCGCGAGCGGCGGCTCGAGCACGGGCGGTGCGCCGGGAAGCGGCGGCAGCACGAGCACGAACGGCGGTTCGTCGTCGGGCGGCGCGAGCGGCGGCAGGCCCGGCATGACGGGCGGCGCTCCCGGAAGCGGCGGCTCGATGGACGGCAACGGCGGATCCATGAGCAGCAACGGCGGCTCGATGGACGGCAACGGCGGATCCATGAGCAACGGTGGCGCGATGGACGGTAGCGGCGGCAAAGCCCAGGGCGGTGCGCCCGCGACGGGCGGCTCGTCGAGCGGGGGGACCGCGTCGGGGGGGAGCAAAGGCCGGTCGTCGTCGGGGCGCTGCTACAAGGCGACGCGCCCG
>QGUH01000005.1 GCA_003242355.1 Pseudomonadota bacterium | reverse complement strand
AATTTGTAAAAAGAGCCGCCCCGGGCGCCCACGCGGCCCAAACCAACCCCCTTGCCACACGCCCCCCCGCGCCCCCCGCGCCCAACCCCCCCCCCCCCCCCCCCCCCGCCAAACCCCCCCCCCCCCCACCCCCCGCCCCGCCCCCCCCCGCCGTGATGGCCACCACCGCGACGCGGGCGCGGCCCACCGCCACCCCCGCCGGGGCCGCCCGTGCCACGAGCGCGGGCCTCGTTCACGACGATCTCGCGACCGTCGAGCTCGGTGCCGTTCAGCTCGTTCATGGCGGACTGGCCTTCCTCGCTGGTGGCGAATTCGACGAAACCGAATCCCCTCGAGCGTCCGCTCATGCGGTCGATCACCACCGCGACGGACGTCACGTTGCCGAATCGCTGGAACTCCTGGCGCAGGCGGTCCTCGGTCGTCGAGTAGGCCAGGTTGCCAACAAAAAGACGCATACTGTTTCTCCTTCTCTCTCTCCGAACGGCGTCTAAACGGCCCTCGAACGAACGCTCGACGCTGACGCTCACTACCGGCGGCTCCTGCGGAGCAACCGCCACCACTTGACCTACACTCGAGCGGATTCGGACCGGACGAACTTCGGCACCTGGCGAAAGGGCTTTCCTAGGTTACCAGGTTTTCGGAGCCATGCCTACTCCACGCGGCTCGCTCCGTTCGTCACACACACCGCGGTGTGACGAACCGGCCATCGCTGGTTGGTACGGAAATTTTCCTGATTGACCCGGCGCGCCTAGGATTCGCGCCGTGTCAGTCGGTCGCCGCGCCATCGAGCTCGTCATCGTGCTCTTTGCGATCCTCGGATTCGCGTTCGTTCCGCTCGGCGGAAAAACGGGCCTGGAACATGCGCTTTTCCTCGCGCGCTCCGAGCCGGCGCGCCAACTCGCCACGGGGCTGATTGCCGCACTTTCCCGCGCCGTGGATCGTGCACAGGAAAACTTTCGACCGAAGCCGGTCGATTCCGAGCCCGATCCCGTCACCGTTCCCACGGGCGTGGACACGGTCCAGCCCGTTCCGCCCGAGTTGCCCAGAACCGCGAAGAACGGGCGAAAAGAAGAGCCACCCCGAGACCCGCGGTGATCGAAAACTCCCCGAGAATCACCTCGGGCACCGGCGCGCTTCAGGACCGCTCTGGGTCACCGCCGTGCTTCGGGGTTTCCGTGCGTCACCGCCGCGCTTCGGGGTGCTCGTTGTAGAAGGCGTCCAGGCTTTCCTTCGAGATGCGCACTTCCACCGTTCCTTCTCGCTGAATTTTCGCCTGACAGCCGAGGCGTGAGCTCATGCGCACGTCGAACGCCTTGTCGAGGATGTCCTCCTCGTTCTCTTCGGCTTCGCTGAGGAGCTCGGCGCCCCGCTCGACGTAAACGTGACACGTCGAGCAAGCGCACACGCCCCCACACGCGCTCCCTTCGGGCGCCTGAATCGCCTGCGCCGCCTCCAAAATCGAAGTACCGACCGGCACCTCGACTTCGAGGTTCTGGTCCAAGAAGCGTACCTTGGCCATCTCAGCGCGCCCCCTTGCTCGCGAGGTGCGCCTCGATGCCCGCCGCGTGGGCGACGCTCTGCTCGACGTCACTCACGGCTTTGCCCGCGATGGCGCTCGCGATGGCGCGGTTCATGCGCCGCCCGGCAAACTCGTGCGTGGCCGCCGCGAGCGCGTCGATGGCGAGCTCGATCGGGCGCGCGGCGGTGGCGGTCCGCGCGGCCGTTTCGAGCTCCGCGAGCGCGCGGTCGATCGCAGCGCGCTCTTCGGACGTGAGCAGGTCCGCATCGCTCGCGAGCCCTTTGCGCGTGGCGAGCGCGATGCGCTCCGCTTCGACGCGCGCATCGGCGAGCCGCCGAGCCTCGAGATCCTCTTCGCCGTGATCGAGCGCCTCGATCAGCATGCGCTCCACTTCTTCGTCGGAGAGGCCGTAGCTCGGGCGCACTTCGACGGTTTGGCTCCGCCCCGTGGTGCGCTCCATCGCCGTCACGTGGAGCAGCCCATTTTCGTCGACGTCGAACGACACCTCGAGGCGCGCCATGCCGGCCGGCATCGGCGGGATCCCCTTGAGCGAAAAGCGCGCGAGTGAGCGGCAATCGCGTGCGAGCTCCCGCTCGCCTTGCACCACGTGGATTTCGAATCCGGTTTGATTGTCGGCGTAGGTCGTGAACGTCGAGCGCGCGCCCGCCGGAATGGTCGTGTTCCGAGGCAGGATGCGATCCACGCCGCCGCCCATCGTCTCGATGCCGAGTGAGAGCGGCAGCACGTCGAGGAGCAGCACCTCGTCGCTCGCCTTCGCCAAGAGATCCGCCTGCACGGCCGCGCCGTACGCGACCACGAGATCGGGATCGATGTCGGCGAGCGGCTCTTTGCCGAACAGCTCTTTTACCGCGCGCCGCACGCGGGGCACGCGCGTCGCGCCGCCGACGAGGATCACGCCGTCCACGTCCGCCGGCGACACGTCCGCGTCCCGCAGCGCGCGCCGGCACGCGCGCTGCGTCCGCTCGATCAACGGCTCGATCAGCGCCTCGAATTCGCTCCGCGAAAGGGTGAAGCGACGCGGCGCGGCCCCCGGCGCGTGCACGTCGAGCTCCACCGTCTCGCGCTCGGTGAGCACGTGCTTCGCCTCCCGCGCGAGCTCGAGCACCAGGCTCACGAGCTCGGGCGTCCGCGCGTCCTGGGGAGCGAGCTCGGCGAGCATCCGCTCCGCGATGGCCCGATCCATGTCGTCGCCACCGAGCGCGCTGTCGCCACCCGTGCTCTGCACTTGGAAGACGCCGTCCTCGAGGCGGAGCACCGTGACGTCGAACGTGCCGCCGCCGAGGTCGTACACCACGAACAGGCCGTTTCGTTTCTTCTCGAGCCCGTACGCGAGCGCTGCGGCCGTGGGCTCGTTGAGCAACCGGAGCACTTCGAGCCCGGCGAGCCGCCCGGCGTCGCGCGTCGCTTGCCGTTGAGCGTCGTCGAAGTACGCGGGCACGGTGATCACGACGCCGCCCACGGTCCGCAGCTGGTCCAGCGCGCTCCGCCGCAGGCTCTTCAGAATCTCGGCGCTCACCTCGACGGGTGAAGGCCGCGTCCAACCGAGATCGAAGCGCACGACCTTCGCTTCGTCCTCCGTCTCCGGCACGGCGAAGCGATAGGCCCCGGGTCTCTTCGTTTCGGGGTCGGCCCCGCCCCGCCCCATGAAACGCTTGGCGCTCTGGATCGTGCGCTCCGGCTCGCGCGTCGCATGGGCCTTCGCGGCGCGGCCGACCAGAATCCCGCCCTCCTTCGAGTAGTAGACGACGGACGGTAAGAGCGCCGTCCCATCGCAGGTGGTGAGCGGAACGGGCCGTCCGTCGCGGACGGTGGCCACGATGGAGTGCGTCGTTCCGAGATCGATGCCGATCGGGCGGGGCGGCGCCTTGGGGTCGAAGATGTCGAGCAACATGGTTCGTGGGCTCGTCTCGGGGTGGGTCGTTGCGAGGGCAATCGCCGTCGCTATTCGATTTCGTCGCGCGCGGCGCGGGCCTCGCCGAGCAGGCGGCGGTAATACCGGAGCTCGCCGAGGCGCCGAACGAGCTCCCCGGTGATCTCCGGAGGCGGCTCCGCGCGGCGCTCGAGCTCGGCGAAACCGGCGGCCAGCGCTTCCACCGCGCCCGCTTCGTCCGCTTCGGCGCGTTCGATGAAGCGCTCGAGCGCGCTCACGTCCTTCGTGGCCACGAGCGCCGCGAGCTCCTCTCGAAGCTCGAGCATGCGCATCAAAAAGGTCGGCTCTGCCGGCGGCTCCGACCCTTCCGGAACGCTCACACCATGGCGCGCGAGCAGCGCTTGTGCGCGCCGCACCGGGTCCCGCACGATGCCGAAGGCCTGATTGACCTCGATGGCGCGCGACAAGGCGAGGCGCCGCTCGTTCGCAGGGCGGCCCACGTAGCGGTCGGGATGCAGCGCGCGGGAGAGATCACGGTGGCGCGCCCCGACGCTTTCGAGGTCGAGGCGAAACCGCGGCTCGATGCCGAGAACGTCGAACGGGTCGGTCACTTCACGGTGAACGAGTGCCCGCAGCCGCAGCTCGAAGCCTCGTTCGGGTTCCGGAACTTGAACCCCTGGAACATCATCGTGCGCTCGTAGTCGAGCACCGCGCCCGCCAAGTAGACCAGGCTCTTCTTGTCGACGAAGAAGCGCACGCCCTCGGCCTCGAACACGGAATCGCGCTCGCGCGGCTCTCCGTCCTCGAACTGAATCACGTACGAAAACCCCGAGCAGCCTCCGCCCTTGATCCCGAGACGGACGGCCGCGTTCGGCGTCCCGCGCTGCGCGAGCCGTTCGCGCGCGTAGCGGGCCGCCTCCGGCGTGATCGTCACGATCCTCCGGCTGGAGGGCGCCGTGGACGGTGTGGCCGTCGCGATCGGCTCGGTTCCGGGCGAAACGTCCGTCATGAGTTTCCCTGTTCTCGAGCAGCGGCTTCCCGAGCGGCGCGCTTGCGCCGGTAGTCCTCGATCGCGCTCTTGATCGCGTCCTCGGCCAGCACCGAGCAGTGGATCTTCACCGGAGGTAGGCTCAGCTCCTCGGCGATCTGGCTATTTTTGATGGCGAACGCCTCGTCCACCGTCTTGCCCTTGATCCATTCGGTCGCGAGCGAGGAGGACGCGATGGCCGAGCCGCACCCGAAGGTCTTGAAGCGGGCATCTTCGATCACTCCCGCCTCGTTCACCTTGATCTGCAGGCGCATCACGTCGCCGCAGGCGGGCGCACCCACGAGCCCCGTACCGACCGACGGATCGTTCTGGTCGAGCGTCCCCACGTTCTTCGGGTTTTCGTAGTGCTCGATGACTTTTTCACTGTAGGCCATGCTGTTCCCGGTTTCGAAAAGTCTGGTTTCCCGCTCGGTTTCAGTGGGCAACCCACTGGATGGATTTGAGGTCGATCCCCTGCTGGTGCATCTCCCACAGGGGTGACATGTCGCGCAGCTTGCGCACCTTCTGCACGACGAGCTCGCCCACGTAGTCGACCTCGGCCTCGGTGTTGAAGCGGCCGAGACCGAAGCGAATCGACGAGTGTGCCAGGTCCTCGTCGAGCCCCATGGAGCGGAGCACGTACGAGGGCTCGAGGCTCGCGCTCGTGCACGCCGAGCCGCTCGAGACCGCCACGTCCTTGATCGCCATCATCAGGCCTTCGCCTTCGACGAAGGCGAACGACACGTTCAGGTTCCCGGGCAGCCGGCGCTCCGGGTGGCCGTTGAGCACCACCTGTTCGAGCTCGGAGGAGAGCTTGCGCCAGAGCCGATCGCGCAGGCCGCGCACCCGTTCCGCCTCCTCGGCCCCTTCGGCGATGAGGATCTCGCAGGCCTTGGCGAACCCGACGATGCCCGGAACGTTCAGCGTGCCGGAGCGGTTTCCGCGCTCGTGCCCGCCGCCGTCCATCTGCGCCACGAGCCGCACGCGCGGTCGCGAGCGGCGCACGTAGAGGGCACCGATGCCTTTCGGCCCGTAGATCTTGTGTGCCGAGAGCGACGCCAAATCGACGTTCATCGCGCGCACGTCGAAGGGCGTGCGGCCGACGCCCTGCACCGCGTCGACGTGGAAGAGGATCCCGCGCTCGCGCGTGATCTTGCCGATCTCGGCGATGGGCTGGATCGTGCCCACCTCGTTGTTCGCCAGCATCACGCTGACGAGGATCGTCTTGTCCGTGAGCGCGTTCCGAATGGCCTCCGGATCCACGATCCCGTCTCTGCCGGCCGGAACGTACGTCACCGTGTACCCCGCCTTCTCGAGACGCTTGCACGAGTCGAGCACGGCCTTGTGCTCGATCGTGGTGGTCACGATGTGGTTGCCCTTCGACTGGTAGTACTCGGCAACGCCCTTGATGGCGAGGTTGTCGCTCTCCGTCGCGCCCGACGTGAACACGATCTCCTTGCCCGACTCGGCGTTGATGAGCCGCGCGATCGTTTCCCGCGCCTCTTCCACGACGGCCTCCGCACGCCAGCCGAAGGCGTGCGTGCGACTCGCCGCGTTCCCGAAGTGCTCGGTGAAGTACGGCAGCATCGCTTCGAGCACCCGCGGGTCCACGGGCGTCGTCGCGTGATAGTCCATGTAGATGGGGAGCTTGAGATTCGTCATGAGCTCACGTGCGCGCCGACCACGAGCTCCGGCGCATTCGGGCGTTCGGGATGTCGTTCACAGGTGGGGCAGGAATGGACGGGGAGCGCGGGCTCGCAGGCCGTGTTGCATGCCGAAAGGAAGCTGAGGCTCTCCTCGAGCTCCGCCTCGAGCGCTCGGAGCTCGGCGATCTTCCGCCGCGTCGCCTCGAGCTTCGCCCGGTAGAGCTCCCGGAGCCGCGTCGCTGCGAACACCGCCGACCCGGAGGCCTCCTGCTCCCGCACGAGCTCCTGGATCTCCGAGAGCGAAAGCCCCAGGTTCTGCAGCTTCGCGATCCAGCGCACCCGAACCAGGGCCTCTTCCGTAAAGAGCCGGTACCGTCCCTTCGAGCGCTCATGCGCCCGCAAGAGGCCGAGCTCCTCGTACAGGTGGATGGCGCGCACCGTCTTCCCGGTCGCCTTCGCCAAATCTCCCACCTGCAAGAACATGGTGGACTCCTCACCGTCTCTCGCGCTCGCCTCCCCCGGGGTGCACGGAGCGGCGCCGGCCCCTTCGCGCGTACTCCTCGGGCTCGACCCGAGCGACTCCTCTCCCCTGCCCTTACCGTTCGGGTTGGCGGGTTCACCCGGGAACACCTGGAGATGTTTGACGCGCGAAGTCACCGCTGTAAGCCTCACCCTAACGCATGCGTCAGGGTTACGCAACGGCAGCGTCTCTACGCCCCGCGCGCCCCCTTGTCAACGCGTTCCTCCCCTTTCCGCACCTGTGCACCTCCCCCACGGTTCGGAGTACCTTCCCAAGGTGCGAGGAGCGGGCCCCCTTCAAAGAACTTCACATTCCTCCTTGACAGGCGCGCACCAGCGAGTACCTTAGCGCCCCTCTGACGCGCGGTGGAGCAGCCTGGTAGCTCGTCGGGCTCATAACCCGAAGGTCGGAGGTTCAAATCCTCCCCGCGCAACCAAAAGCAGATCGACACGGCCCGCCCGAGTTGGCGGGCCGACGTGTTTTGGGCGCACGCAGTTCCGCGGGCTCGGTCGAGTCTCCCATTCGCCCCTTCCGGCCGGCTGCCGGCAGCAGACTTGCGACGACCGCCTGGCACCCCCGGGCTGGCGCAGGCACGCAGAGGCCGTCCAACCCACCCCGAGTCCGCCCCCGGCAGCAAAACCGGTGGGTTGGCCTCCCCATTTCTTGCTGCCCGTGCTCGTTGCGGCTGCCATTCTGCTCGTTGGCGAGGACCGGTGGGTGGTCCCCCTGCTGCCGGCAGGGTCTCGCTCCGGGTTAGCGCGCCATCGTGCCCCAGCGCCGCGGAGTTTCGGCACTCGGCCGCACGCCATTCCATCCACACCACACAACGCTCAACGGGAAACAACGCTCAACGGGAATAGTTGGCGCCCCGCTGTGGGAGTGGTTGGCGCTGCTCGAACGGCGACGCAGGGCGGCAGCTCCGCCCCTTGAAGCCGGGCGACAAGAGCTCTCTGTTCGCCAGAGCGACAACGGGGCGGGCGACATCGCCGTCGGCCGCGTGATCGACGCCTGCCGCCGGGCAGACATCGATCCGCTCGCCTACCTCATCGAGTCATCCCCACGGTGCAGAGCGGTGGCCCAAGGCGCATGCACAGCTCCTGCCTGATGGTGGACCTTTTAGGCTGAGCGCGCGCCACGTGAAGCCCGGGCGGTCAGACCTCCAACAGACTCGGGTCGCAGCCCGCGTCGCCTTTGGGCGTTCGGGGAGCACAGTAGGGGCTCGAGTGCGGTGAGTGTGGCCAGCGCGGGGCCGTGGCTGGGGACACGAGGGCGTGCGTGGGCTGGCGATCGGTGGCCGGAGATTCGGCGAAAGAGAGCTGCGGGTGCTAGCGTTCGGGCGTGCGCTTCGTTCCTGGTTTCCATCGTTCGGTGCGGCTTCGGCGCTGCGCTGCGGTCTTGCTGGGATCGCTCGCCCTTTGCCTCGTTCAGTGCTCGCGGTCGGAAGAGACCGACGAGGGGTCGAAGGCGACGGAGAAGGCTCCGGCCGACCCGAAGGCGAAGGCGGCGACTCCGGAGGAAAAGCCCCGCGTCCGCAACAAGGCGGACTTGCCGCCGAACGACCGCGTGTTGGTGATGATCGAGCCGCCGGGAGGCGGCGAAAAGCAGGAGTCGTGGCTCACGCGCGCGGAAGCGATCGGCGCCGGCTACACGCTGATTGATTTGAGCGACGACTGGACGCCCTTCATCTTCGCCGAGCAAGACGATGCGTCCGGCAAGCACCTCTACAACCGCTATCGGCGCGTCTTCATCGGTTTGGCCAACGACGAGCTGGACGGCGACGGGGTGCCGCTCGAGGCGGGACAGAAGAATTACCTCGAGCTGTTCGGCATCCCTCCGTCGCTCTCGGTGCTGCGCGAACGCTTCCTGCAGAGCGAAAAGGAGAGCTGCGTGCCCCCGAACGGCGAGGGGCTGCCTGCGCTCGCTGCCGTCGACGACGTGCCGACGCTCACCGTCGCGCAGATGAAGAAGAATGCCGCGCAGCACGAAAAGCTGGCGAAGGAGCTCGAGGCCGAGCGGCGCAAGGCCCGCGCCGATTCCCTGGAGACCCTCGCCAAGAAGCAGCCGAAGCTCGCTCCGAAGATCCAAACGCTCGAGCTCTACGAAAAGCAGAAGGCGGCCTTCGCCGAGGTCGAGAAGCGGCTCATCTGCGAAGGGCTATTGAAGGTCGCACAACCGGGAGCCAAGCCGGCAAAACCGGGAGCGAAGCCGGACCCGACCCTGCACACGCCCGGCCTGTACGACGATGCGATGCGGGATGCGGTGCGCGCGTTTCAGCAGAAGAACATGATTTACGAGGGGAGCCACGCGATTCGCAAGAAGACCATGGCTGCCCTCGCCCGCTCGACCCTCGCCAACGATTACGAGTCGCTCGTGCGCGCCCTGCGTGAGCGCGTCGTCGAAGCAGCCGGCGTGATCGAGGACGGATCGGTTGAGGGAAAGAAGGGGCCTCCCCATTACACGTCCGCTTCCGGGGAGAAGCGCCCGGTCCCGAACCTCGCGGAGGAGTACACGAAGATCGCGCTCGAGCAGCTCGGGCTCACGACGCCCGAACGGGCGCTCGCGTTCTTCAAGCGGTACCCCGCCGAGGATTTCAAGCGCTTCGTTGCCGGGGTGAAGCTGCCGCCGCGCCCCGAGTACTACAGCGATCACATGGAGCTCTCGATCGTGATCGATCGGGGCGACGTCTGGTACGACCCACCGTTCGACGAAAACGGCAGGTGGCACGCGCAGCCGCGAAGCCGGTACCCGTCGCTCACGCTGATCCTCGATTATCGCGGCGAGAAGGTACCGCTCGTCCGCTGGCGCACGACCATCGGCGGCTGGCGCTCGGAGCAGGCGGCCAACGGCTACGAGTACTACAAGTACAAGGGCTCGGACGTGGGGCCGCGCGTGATGCGCCACGTGGTGAGCGGCCCCGTGTGGATCGCGCCAGAGTCGACCCCGATTCGGAGCCTGGTCAAGCAGAAGGTCATCGACGGCGTCTCCCAGAGCATCGTCAACTACGACGAGCTCGGCCCGGGCTATCTCTCCGCCTACGGCCTCGTCGCCGGCTACCTCGTCATTCCGGGCGAGAACGGCAAGCCCGACGGCGATCGGGGCATCCGCATCCACGGCTCGTCGAATTACCTCTCCATCTACAACCCCGAAGGGTATTCACACGGCTGCCATCGCCTCCCCAATCACCTCGCCATCCGCCTCTACGACTTCTTGCTCAAGCACCGGAGGATGAAGGTCTTGGGAGATGCGCCGATGAACTTCTGGCGACAGTTCTTGGCGTACAATGCCGTGTTCGAAATCCGCATCCCGTCGCGCGGCTACGTGTACGAGCTCGATCCGCCCCTGCCCGTGAACGTTCTGCCCGGCACGCGAAAAGGAAAGCTCACCGCGCCCGTCGCGGGCTACGTGGAGAAACCCGGCGTCCGTTACCCGGGCCCCCCGCCGGATCAAGTTCCCGAGGGTGAGGACAAGGCCGGCGCTCCGCTCGCCGACAACACCCCCGTGGGAGGCGCGTTGTGAAGGCGATGGAGCTGCTCGAACAGCCGCGTAAACGAAAGCGGATCGTCGGCCGGAGCGTAATGGCGGGAGGGCTCGCGATCCTGGGACTTTCGCTCGCGTGTTCCTCGGGCTCACCGAAGGCCGAACCCCAGGAGACGGAAAAAGTGGTGGCGGCAGGATCGGTGGCGGTGCCAGCGGGCTCGGCAGTGGCTGCGACCGTCGTATCCGCGGCGGCTCCCGGTGCGCCCGCAGCGCCGCCGCCGCCCGTCGAATCCCCGGCAGAATCCCCGGCGATGCCTCCGCCAGGGAGCACTCCGCCCGCAGATGCCGCCGGAGCCAGCGCGAACACCCCGCCATCACCGACCGTGAAGGTCACGGTGAGCGTGTTCCCGCGCGTCGCTGCCACCGTGTCCATGGGCAGAAAGCGCTTGGGAAACACCGCACGCGGCCCGCTCGTCATCGAACGGCCCCGCGATAGCGGCCCGCTCGATCTCATCATCCGCGCGCCCGGCTACATCCCGGTGCACACGCGGGCGTACACGTTCGAGAGCAACACCATCGAGGTGCGCCTCACGCGGGTGGACAAGAAGGACACGCTCTTCGGCTATCGCCAGCCGCTGCCGCCCGAAGAAGGCGTTGGCGGTGCCGGAGGCGCCGGAGGCGCAGCAGCCAGCGCGGGTACCGGTGGCGCGGCTCCGTCGATCGTGTCGGCAGCGACGCCCGCCGTCGCGCCGGCGCGTCCCACTGCCGTGGCGCCCGCACCCAGTCCGCCTTCGGCGGGGGGCCGCAGCGGAGCGCGCCCGTAAGCACCGCCCAGAACCCCGATTGGGTTTTGTCTCCCTAGCCCCCAAAGCTCTCGCGTTTGCCTCCCGATCCCGTCCGCACGGCCGGCGGGCACCCGTGCGCCCTCTCACGCAGGGTCACAGAGGGCCTCGGGCGCTCGAGTGCCCTCCCGCTTGGGTCACAGAGGGCACAGGCACTCGAGTGCCTCCTGGAATATGGTCACCTATGGCAACCAGGCACTCGAGTGCCTCCTGGAATATGGTCACCTATGGCAACCGGGCACTCGAGTGCTTCCTTGAATATGGTCACCTATGGCAACCAGGCACTCGAGTGCCTCCTGGAATATGGTCACCTATGGCAACCGGGCACTCGAGTGCCTCTTCGCTGACGATCACCAATGGAAACGGGGCACTCGAGTGCCCTTCTAAAAGGCTCCTCCACGACAACCGGGCACTGGAGTGCCCTTTTACGTAGGAGTGCATAGGGAAATTGGGCACTGAAGCGCCTGCCTGACGTGGCGCACCGACTTCCAATGGGCACTCGAGTGCCCTTTTCCAATTGGCACTGACGTCCGGTGCGCACTCCGAGTGCCTGTTCCCAGATAGCACCGAACTCTGATGGGCACTCGAGCGCCCGTTCCCAGTCGGCGCCACCTCTGATGGCATCTCGAGCGCCCTTTTCCAATCGGCGCAGTCGTTCGGCGCGCACTCGAGTAGCCGGCCGCGAGTGTCCACGGCTCCGCAGAGCTCGGGCGGCTGCGTCGCGGCGTGCTCAGGCGTTTGCCTTGAGCGCGGTGAACTCGCCGGGGTCGTGGATCTCGGGCGGGTTGGTGCCGCCTCCGATGAAGTCTTCCGTGCGGTCGTACATGCCGAAGCACGACACCTCTTCGGTGCCGCCCTCGAGGGGGAATCCATCCGGCCCCGCCTTTACCCCGAGGGCGTTCATCAGGTTGCAGAAGTACTTGTTGATCGGCGCGTTCGCCAGGGAAGGATCGGTCCCCGTGGTTTGCACGGGCCCGACTGAGAGCGGCGGTTCGTTGGGGTTGCAGGCAGCGTCGCTGTTCCCGCGCGTCAGGTCGGGCGAGCCGTCGTCGACGTTCACGGACCACCCCGTCTTGAAGTACCCACCAGCGCTGCCGGCCTGAACGATCGGTAGGTTGTTCAGGTTGTGCGCCGCCCCGTCCGACATCTCCTGGAACCAGACGGCCGCGGTGTTGTCGAGCAGCTTGCCATCGCCCTCGTCGATTTCGTTCAGCTTCCCGACGAGGTGAGCGAACTTCCGCGCGTAGAAGTCGTCGATCGCGACGAGCATGTCCAGGACGCCCGATACACACGTGCCCGACGTGTTGGCAATCCGATGCGAGAGCGAGTGCGACTCGTAGTTGAGGTCGAGACCCTTGAAACGGTAGTTCGCCGGATACTTGAGCACGATCACCGGGTTGGCGTTGCAGGCGGCAGCGAGCACCGCCAGATTCGAGTACAGATCGGCGACGTCGAGGTAAACTCCCTCGATCTTGGCCGACACGTCGACGATCGCGCTGTCGGTCTGGTTCGCCAGAGCGGCCAGCGCCACCGGGATGCCGAGGCGCTCGGCGAGCGCCGCGTTGCATTGAGCAGCGATCACCGTCCCGGTTTCGTCGAGCAACGCTTTCCAGGCCTCGAGCTTCTGCCGGTCCGCCTGGCTCGTCACCATGCGCTCGAGCGTTTCGAGGTCGTCCTTGACGACGTCGAGAATGCTCTTGCCGCGAAGGAGCCGATAGCCGTCGGGGGAGAGCGGATCGCCCGGGTTGAACAGGCCCGTCAGGGAGGCGAAAACCTCCGCGGGGGAGCCGAGGCCGACATGCGGAGTCTCCGCGGCCGAATAGGAGATTGCCGACTGCGACGTATCCTTCGCATTCCCCACGCGGATGAACAGTGGAGTCTTGCCGGGACTGAGCTGCCGGGCGATGACGTGATCCAGCGAAGGGCCGATCGGCTTGGCTTCGAATTTCGCCGTCGGATTCTCGAAGTCGAACGGGTTGTCGCTATTGGGCGTGACGGGCTGACAGGTGAAGTAGGAGCCGACGACCTGAGTGTGCTGGTCGTTCCCCTGACCACGACTCAAGTCGTACGTCCACTCGTTCATCGCGCGGATACCGCGCGGCAAGAGGAGCTTGTCCGCGAACGGGGCCAGCGGCTTCAGCGTCGTCGCTTCGAGATCTGCCGCGGTGAGCGGCCCATGCGATCGCTTCGGGAAGAAGCTCGTCGTGATGCAGCCGTAATGCGTGAACATCACGATCAGCCGCCTCGGCGGGGCGGGGGTGGCTGCCCTCAGCGTGCGGCCCCCGATCGAGCCCAAGAACGGTGCCGCCACGCAGGCGCCCCCGAGGCCGCGGAGGAACAGTCTTCTGTGGAAACGCTTTGCGAGGGGTTGCATGGGGGCCGCCTATCTCCGATTCCGGCGCTCCGGCACCGATCCGAAATCAGCTACGAGGACGCGCGACCGCCGGATTCCACGCGGCGCCCCTTGGCCAGGGCCCGCGTGCCCTTGAGCACGCATCTCCGCGACGCCCTCCGGAAGTGCTTCCCTGCGCCGCCTTGGCCATGGCCCGCGTGCCGTCGAGCACGCATCCGGGCCACCAGCGTGCACGTGGAAAATTCCACGAATTTCGTCCTCGCCCGAGCGCAGAAAACCGGGCGGGATGAGCGACACCGCCCGCGCCTGGGTCGGCGCCGCTCATCCCGCCTGCTCGGTTGCCTCCGCCTCCGCTGTCCTCGCTTGCTCGTGTCTCTCCCAAGCCTGCGTTCGTGGCTCTCGCCCAAAGTCTCGGTCGGGTCAGTCGGCGCCCAATTTGCCCTTCGAACACCACCCCAGTCGTCTGCCGTGCACGCCAGGCAGGCGTTCGTGACCGTTCCGCTGTGGTTTCAAGGCGCACTACTCTCCAATGCCCATGCTCGCGCTTCCGTATTTGTCGGACGTCGCTTCTCGCTCGGCATGAGCCGGTGGAACGATCGGTCGGTCGACGGAGCACGTTCCAAGTCCCCGGCTCGCAAGCATTTCCTCGACGGAATCGGGGTTGGTTCGGGGGGATTGACTCATCGCCCGGTCGGCTCTTCGGGGCGCGAGCACGTGGCGCGCAGACCAGCTCGGCCCGGCATCGACTGCGATTGTGTCGATGAGCGATCGAGCTGGGCACGGTGAAGCCACGGCGTCGCCGGCGGGAGCACACGGAGGCTCGGAGTGCTCCCGCGAGCGCGAGCCCGAACACGATGCCGCACACGACGGGAACCGGCGTATAGCGAGCACAACCGCACTGAGCATCCCGAGATCGGTGCTCGTGTCCGGCGTTCGCCGTAGGGCTCGTCCCCTTCTTCCGGAGCGCCGCACTGCGAACGGCGGACGCGATCGTCTCCTCGCGCACACGGGCCTTCAACGAGCGCCCTCGACGCCGCTCTCCTACCCGGTGCAGCGCCACGTCGACCGGTCCTTGCGTCTGCACTCGGGGCCTCTGCGTCTTGTCGCGAGATCCGAAGTCATCCCAGTGGTCTCCGATTGAATCGATCCGGAAGGGACGACGATGCGAGCGCTCGTGCTCCGAACGAGCACCTCGTCGCACACGACACACGACTTGCCGAGTCGTCCGGCCGGATTCCGATTTGCCGATCGCGGATGCGACAACTAGGATTCATCCCCTATCGGAGTGGCCGCTTCGGCGCCGAAAGGTGCGGACGAGCCGCAACACCTTGGAAACGGAAACGGAGATTATCGATGCGTAAACCCCTCTTCATGGCCCTTTCCCTCGCTCTTTTCGCGCTTCCAGTCGCGTGCGGCGACGACGACGACGATTACACGGGTCCGTCCACGGGCGGCGCGGCGGGTTCCGGAGGCAAGGGCGGTAGCGGCGGAAAAGGCGGTAGCGGCGGAAAGACGAGCGGCGGGGGCGGCACCGGCGGAGGCGCTGGCGCCGGTGAAGCCGGCAGCCCGTCGGAAGGGGAAGGAGGAAGCGGGGGAGAAGTATCGATGCCCGGCGAGGGCGGCAGCGCCGGCGATTCGATGACCGGAGGCGCAGGCGAAGGCCCCACGCCCGGCGGCGGCGGAGAAGCGGGCAGCGCTGCCGGCGCGGGCGGTGGCGGTGCTGGCGGCGAAGGCGGGGCTCCCGTTGACGACGGTGGCGAAGGCGGGGCTCCCGTTGACGGCAGCGCCGGCGCCGGTGGCGACGGCGGTGAAGGCGAACCGACGCTCGAGGAGCTCGTCACCCAAATCTGCGCGAAGGAACCTGGCGGCGAGGCGTGCGACCATGCCGATTGCGAGGACGACTTCCTCGCCACCTACACGTTCGACGGCTCCTGCGCCGAGATTCCCGAGACACGCGCTCTGCTCGCCTGTTACGCGGCGACCGACGACGACGCGTTCACGTGCGAGGACGACACGTTGACGACGCCTTCGCCCGAGGACGCGTGCTCGGACGAGCTCGATGCCTGGGCCGCAGCCCTCGAAGGATGCGCAGGCTAGCGCCGCGATGCCCGAATCTCGAGCGTGCATCCCGCACCTCGATTTCGGGCGCCTTCGCGAGCGAGCGCTACGCAGGCTTCGCGAAGTGAACGCGCCTCGGTCACGCCGATGCCGAGACGGCGTTCCGGCGAGGCAGAGAGAGCCGATCCCGAATTCGGGGTCGGCTCTCTCGCATTTGGGCGGGAATCACCGGCAATCACGCCGGCGTTCGCGCAGGACGCCGAAACGATGCCTGCTTCGTCGACTGTGCAAAACGAACGACTTGTGCAAACGCGTGTGCACGACTCGCGCAGCACCGAACGTGTACCGATGTAGCGACGCATCACCCATTCGGGTTGATATTTGGTCGTGCCACTGTATGCGCACGAGTTCTCGAAAGTCGCTTCAAAACCGAATGTTGAGGACATCGTCTCTCCGCGAGACGACTCGGGCGCACGCCCCAAGGTGCTTCTCCCGTTGTGTTTCGAACGTTTGACGCTCCTGGCACGTGACCTGCAGTGCTCCGGGCTGCCCCCTCCCCCCAACCAACAACGGAGAGCCAACTCATGCGCAAACTACTTTCCTGGATCGCAGCCGCTGCCGCCGTGGCCGGCTTCACTTCGGCATGCACCGTCGCCGAACCCACCGAGGACGAGATCGGCGCCTCCTCGGAGGCGTGGTGCACCAACCCCGAGGGTACCAACGCGATGATCGCGGCCCTCGCCGTCAGCATCGGGCGCGAGCTCGGGCGGTGGCAGATTCCGACCGACTTCATGATCGTCAGAGGCACCTACAACCAGGAGATGCTGCAGCTGACGAACACGGGTATGCAGCAATGCTACTCGCGAGGCAATCAGTGCCAGAACACCAAGGCGCTCCTGGCGTTCCAGGACGCGCGGTACGACCAGATGCTCGAGTTTCCGGGTAACCAGAAACTGAGCTCCTGGTCCTACGCGGCACGCCTGGTGTCGGGTTATCGTGAGCAGGTCACCTGCGAGAGCCGGCCGAGCAACAACCCGTACCAGGTCAACAACTGCCCCGCGGAGCAGCACAAACTGACGCACCTCGGCTCTTTCAAACACCTAACCATCCCGACGATCAACCCTTTGA
>QGUH01000575.1 GCA_003242355.1 Pseudomonadota bacterium | reverse complement strand
CGGGCCTGACTTTTGGGGGATTCATCGTTGGTCCCCCACGCGAACCCCGAGGGCTTACCGCGACCCCCTTCTCCAGGGTGCGGCTTCCGCCGAGAGTGAGGCTGCCGAAACCGCCCTTCGCGCCCACGTTGATCAGCGCCGGATACGGCGGGCTCCCCGTCTTGGGCAGCACCACGTCGGCGCCGAAGTCGATCGCCTTGCCTTCGGCCTCGACGTGCACCGTGATCTTGGTCTCGGTGACGGTTCCGGTCACCGCGTCGGGCTTCGGTTTCTCGCCATAGACGTACTTCTCGGCCTGCGCGTGGATCTCTTGCCGCCGACACCGCCACTCACTGACCTTCGTGATGCGGGTGCCGTCGATTCGCACGAACGGGTCCGGCAATTGGGGAATGGCCGTGAGCGCTTGCGGCTCGGGCAACGCGGGGACTTCGCAATCGGCACCCGTGTTCTCGACGCTGGTCGCGTAGTCGTAGGCCGGCCATCGCGTCCCGCTGCCGGGCTCGGCGCCCGCCGCGCCCGAAACACCGGCCGTTCCAGCGCCGGCGCCACCGTCGTGCGTGTTCGCTCTGCGAACGGATGGCACCCGCGGATCAACGGAACCAGCGGAAGAAACGCGCCCGCTTTCCGCCGAACAGGCTGCGCGGCATTGCGCCGAATGCGAGGCGCGGCGGCATGCCTGCGGCGCCGAAACGGCGCGTGAGCAACGGGCGCAGCGCCCAGAGCGCCGCGATGACGACGAGCTGCCCGCCCAAGATCACACGGTTCACGTCCACGGCGGGCCGCCACGACACGTGCTCGCCGCGCGTCACGAACACCCCCGCGGGACGCGCCCGGAGTCCGAATCCCATGCCGCGCCCGGCTTGCCCACGTTCGTCTTCCCGTTCCCGACGCCCTTCACCGCCTCCAGCACCACCGCGAACGAAGGCCGCGGGGAGCAGCGTCACGCCATCGAGGCGAATGGGCTCACCGAAGACGGCGCGCGTGCTCAGCTTTTCTTGCGTGCTCGTAATCGCTTGCTGCGTATCCATGGCTTCCTCGCGAGTTTCGACGCAAGCGTCGTGCCGCGTGCGCGGGCAACTTTGCCTCTCGACGCCGGCATCGACGAGCGCGGGCAATACGGGCGACGAAAGCTGCTCCGCGTCGGCCGCGCCACCTGCTCCCGCTTCCCGACGCTCGGCTCGAGCCGTGCGGAGCAGCGCGAGCCCCGAGGTCAGAAGAGCCGATCGATACGGCGTCGAATGTCGCCCTCGGACGGAACGCGCGGCGTCGTCGGCTCCTTCTTCTGCTCTTCTTGCTTCTGCTCTTCCGGGCGCTCTTCGGCGTCGCGAGGCTTTCGCTCGTCGCGTTTCGGCTCTTTCTCCTCGCCCTTCGACGGCTGCCCCTCGAACACGCCGCGCACCGCTTCGCGAACGCCCGGCTCCGTCTCCGCACCGAAGCTCCGCTTCAGATACGCTTGCAGGATGGGCTGCATCGCCGCCTGAAGGTTGCCGAACGAAAACTGTGGATCCGTGAGGGAACCGGTGATGCGAAACTCGAGGGGCAGCGGCTGATCGAGGGCGAGATCCGTCCCGACCAGTTGCTCCAAGGAGCCCGCCTCGAGCTGCATCGTGCCCGTGAGATCGACGGGACCGCCGAGCCGCAGCTTGCCGCGCACCGCGAGCGGGCCCTGCGGCGTCGATGCCGTGATCGGCTCCGCGATCACGGCCGCGCCGTCCTCGAAGACCAGGCTGCCCGACAGATCGTCGAGCTGCCACGACCCGAGTTGCTCGGCCTTCCCGCGGCCGATCCCTTGCGCGCCGGGCACCGCCTGAAGCTTCTGGATGAACGCCCCGACGGCATTGCCCGGCAAAAACTCGGCTTCCTTCACGCCGCCCCGCAGCCGCCCCGTCAACGAACGGCGGAGGGCCTCGGGCGTCGTGTCGGAAGCGCTGAGGTCGAACGTGGCCCCCAAGATGCCCGTCATCAGTCGATCGTTTCCGGCGAAGCGAGCGAGCAGCTCCTGGAGCTGCATCGCCTCGAGGCTGCCCCGGAGCCGATACGGCCCTTCGTCGACGAACACCGGCACTTCGCTGCCATTCCCGGAGAAGCGCCCCCCGAACGCCTGAACGTCGAGCGTTTTCGCGGTCGCGCGTCCGTCTTCGAGCAACAGCTCCGCATTCAGCTTCTCGTACGGCACGTTCATCGCGCGCCCGCGATCGACGACCAGCGTGATCCGCCCGTCGGCCTCGGCGAGCGGTGAAGGCGGCTTCTGCGCGGGCTTCTCTGGCTTTTTCGCGGACTTTTCGCTCGTGGGCAAGAAGTCCTCGACGTCGAGATACGACGAGCGGCCCGCGAACGTGATCTGCGGATTGGTCGCATTCGCGAGCTCCAGCGATCCACGGAGGTCGGAGCGCCCCGAGCGCGCGGCGAAGCGCGGGATCGAAAGGCGTGTTGCGCTCGGTCGCCCCAGGACGCCCGCGGCGTGGATCTTCATCGCCTCGAACCGCACGTCGGGGACCTCCGTTTCGCTCGCGCTCGGCACGATCGCGAGAAGCGGGCGCACCGCGAACGGCGCGAGCGAAATGTCCGCGGTGTACGCCTGCGCCGTCGAGCCATCGCGCTGCTTCTCTTCGCGGAGCTTCGCCTGCCCCGTCGCCGCGAGCGACGCGAGCCGCGCATCGAAGCTTGCCCGCGAGTGATCGCCTTCTCGGTCGAAGCGCGCGGTGAGCTCGAGCGGCGTCCCTTTGGGTTTGTCGATCACGTCGAGGTACACGGCCTCGAGCTCCGAAAACGCCGCGCGAACCTCGCCCGCGAGCGCGCCCGCGGCATCACGCTTCACGTCGAAGCGCACCGAGCCGCCGCCCCGAAAGCGCGTCTCCGGGGCGCGCACGTCGAGGTCGGCAATCTGCACGTTGCCCTTCGCCGTCGATGCGTCGCCCGCCCCTTCGAGCCGCGCCGTCACGTCCAGGCGTCCACCGAGTCGGTGTGCTTTGGGGAACGCGCGCGCGACGGGCGGCAAGAGCCGGACCAAGCCCTCGGCGTCGGGCCGCGGCGTGGTGAGCGCGAGCGTGTAGCTCTGGAGCTTGCCGTCTTCGCGCCGCTGCGCGCGGCCGGTCGCCGCGAGCTGCCAGGTCGAAAGGTCCAGCGTGCCGCGCTCGAGCGTCACGACCCGTCCTGCGTTCCGCAGGCTCGCGCGCGCCGAAGCAGGTGTTCCGCGCGGCTTCTCGAGCTTGTCTTCGAGGCGAATGCCCGCGTCCGTGAGCGTGACGGTCAGCTCGATCGATTGTGCCTCGGCGCTGCCGCCGCCCGTCGCCTGGATCGAGAACGGGCCGGTGAGCTCGAGTGGCTCCGTCAGCGAACGGAAGTGGGGGTAGATCGCACGCAGCCGCGAAAAGTCGAGCGCCTCCGAGCGCACGTCGAGGTCTTCGACGCGCGGGGCATCGCGCAGCGCCCGCACGTTCGCGCGTGCGAACAGCTTCATCTCCGCGGCCTGCAGGCGCGCGTCGCGCACCACGAGCGCGTCCGCGCTCCGATCCACCGTGATGTCGAGCTCGAGCGCGCCGTCGAAGGGCTTGCCCCCGGGGAACCGCGCCTTTTCGAGCGCGATGCGCCCCTTGCCCGTCGAGTGGGCGGCCTCGGCCTTCTTGAAGTGCACGTCCGCGCTGAGCACGCCCGCCTCCGGCGTGCTCTCGGGGCTGCCCATCGCGGCAAGGAACGGCGCGAGCGGTTCGAGCGGCGTGGGTTGGAGCTCGAGCCTCAGCGGCTGCAGGGCAGCGAGCAGCGGTCGA
>QGUH01000574.1 GCA_003242355.1 Pseudomonadota bacterium | reverse complement strand
AGGCACCATGGCCGATCCGAAGACGTATACGGGTTCCTGTCACTGCGGTCGCGTTCGCTACGAAGTAACGGCGGACATCTCGCAAGTCATCTCGTGCGACTGCTCGATCTGCTCGCGCACCGGCGCACTGCTCGCCTTCGCCCCCGCGTCGAGCTTCAAGCTGCTCTCGGGAGAAGGCGACCTCAGCGATTATCAGTTCAACACCCGCACCATCCACCACCTCTTCTGCAAGAACTGCGGTATCCGCTCGTTCGCGCGCGGCACGCGCCCCGACGGACAGCCCACGGTCGCCATCAACGTGCGCTGCCTCGAGGGCGTCGATCTGGGAAGCCTCCAGGTCATGCAGGTGAGCAACCGCGGCTGAGCGCTCGCAGGGGCCGGCTACTCGCACGCTCGCCGCGACGCACCGGCCTCGACCTAGAATTCCGGAGTCTCCCACTCCCCGCGCCGTTTACTCCTGCGTCGCCGAGCACGCCGATGCGCTGCACGCAGTCGCGAGCGTCGCCGCGCGCCGGCCTCAGAAAATGCGTTCGTGCACGAAGATCTGATCGCCGGCTTGGAGGGGGATGTCGGGAGATTCACCTTCGGTGATGGCTTTGACGCTGATGACGGCCGTGTAGGTGCGCCCGTCGGATCCCTTGCGCGTCACGTTGACGCGATCGCCGTCTGCGATTGCCGTCAACCCACCGGCGAGGGACACCGCCTGAATGAGCGTGAGGCCCGTGGTGAACGGAAAGCTGCCGGGCTTCGCGACCTGTCCGAGGAGCGTGACCCGGCGGCTGTTGTAGTCCTTCACCTGGACGATGACGCTCGGGTCCTCGAGGAACTTTTCCTCCATCAAGCGCTTGCGGACGAGGCGCGCCACCTCCGGAGCCTCGAGGCCGGCGACGCGGATCGTGTGGACGTACGGCACGTCAACGGTGCCGTCGGCCGCGACCTGATACTCCTTCGGCAAATCCTTTTCGCCGACGATCTCGAGCGTGAACACGTCGCCGGGCCCGAGCACGCTGCTCTCCGACGGTGGAGGCAGATTCACCTGCTGACGGCCCCGGCGCGAAGCACACGCGGGCAGCGCGGCGAGCCCCAAAAGAAGCCCGAGAAGCTCCCTCCGACCTAGACGTCCCTCTTGCCGCGGTTCATCTGCCGAGAAGATCGCGCGGCTCACCAGAACACACGCAGGCCGAGGTAGGCTTGCCATCGCTCGTAGTCGAGGTTCTCGATGTCGTCACCGGCTCTGGAGACGATCGTGTCGCCCATGTTCGCGTCGTAGCGCACGGTCGCGTTCAAGCCAACCCCGTCGCTTAACCGGTTCTCCGCGAAGAGCCCGGCCTCGATCCGGTGCTGCAGGCTCCCCTCGAACTCGAGATCGTCCGGAAACGTGACGAACGCGTAGCCGCCCTCGAGCGAAGCGACCATCGTGCCCCCGAACAAGTACGAGAAGTTCAGGTAGAAGCGGTCCAACCGGTAGAACGACGAGAGATACGCGTTCGACACGTCGCGCAAGTAGCCGACCGCGATGCTCGACAAGCCGAGGGCAGCAGCCGAAGGCTCGAGGGTCGGCTGCGGCATCACGAAGTACCGCGCCTCGGCGTGGGCGATCAGCGTGCTCTCGTTCTCGGGCACGGCGTCGTAGAACGTGGCGAGCCACCCGATCATCCCGAGGAAGGCGAAGCGGTTCGTGATGAGGCCGCTCAGGCCCACGCGCGATCTAAGAATCTCGCCGTTCTCGGGCACGAGCACGTCGTGCTCCGTGTACCGAATCAGCGTGTATGCGCCGTCGTAAACGAGCGCCGTACGCGGGAGAAAAAGCCACCGTCCGCGCGTGTTGAAGCTGTGCTGGAGGTTGTCGAGATTCCGATAGGATTGGGCTTCGAAGTAGTTGTATCGAGCCTCGTAGCCGAATCGCCACTCGAACAGACCCCCTCCAGGACGGAACGTGATCCCCGCGCCACCGCGCGCCGTGCCGCGGTCGAACGCGAACTCCTCGGTGGGCAGATTCGAGGGCTCGCCGATGCGGATGAAGCTCGCGTACAGATCCGCGCCCAGCGGGCGCCGGGGTGCGATGTCGAGATCGAGGCTCCCCCCGAAATCGATGTGGCGCTGCTCGGAAACTTCGTCCGAAAACTCCGGATCCGCGGCGATGAGCTCGTTGAAGGACGCGAAGGCCGTCGCGCGAAAACGAAGCACCGGAGGAACACCCGGATTCGCTCCCAATCGCTGCGGGCCCAGCGTACCCAGGCTGAGCGAGGGCGTGAGCCGCAGCCGCCATGCCGCGATGACCGGCCCCTCCCCCTCGTCGGCGCGCTGGAAATAGTTGCTGTCGTATCCGCCCTCCGCGGCGATCCCCGGATGCAACTCGAGATCGCCCACCCGAATGCCGATCCCTTCGCCGATCCTTCGATCCTGAAGCCAGGCTTGCTGCGCGTGAGCGGAGCGCGCACACGTTAGGGCGAGCGCAGCCGCAAGTAACACCCGTGTTTTCATGAAGCGAATCCGTTCGCGTCAGCGGTTCGAAGCGGGAGGAATAGCGAAAGTCAGCGAACCGGACTGGTCAGAACCGGCGGCTCGCTGATGAAAGCATCGGCGGGAAAGGTGAAGTCGTCGCCGTCCGGGATGTTGGGATCGATATCGACGATGATCTTCGACTCCCCCATGAAGCCGGTTTCCTCGCCGATGCACTGGTTGGCTTCACCGATGAGCGCCGTCACCCGATCGCGCAGCACCTGCACCACCGTAAATTCGTGCTTGCTGCGAATCGGATCGTTTTGCGCCACCGCTGCCGCCAGCGTTTCCACCCGGTCCGTGGCGGTGCGAATGGCCAGATCGATCTGATTGAGCTTGTCGTTCAGGCAGAGCACCCGCACGACATCGCGCTTCTCGCGAGCATCGGCGAGCTGTCGGCGCACGGTCGCCGCTGCCCGGTCCATACCCGGAAGGTACCCCTTCGCTTCGGCCAGCATTTGCGAGGGAGTCAACGCGGGCTCGGCCGGTGCCGCCGGAGCTGGTGCAGGCGCAGCGTCTGGAGCGGGTGCCGGAGCAGCGGGCTGCGCCGTGGCCACCCCCGCCAAAGCAACGAAGGCAACCGACCCGATCAGGGCGCGAATCTCAAGCTTGGCTGGCATGTGAGTTCTTGGCCTCCCTCGCATCGTCCACGATTCAACCTAGTATAGAAACGGCGAAATTCGGGTGTCAAACGCCAGTGTGCGCCGATTCCGCAGGGCCACCGCGCGCACGCTGAGAGCCTGCCTCACCGTCCAGCGGACACCCCGGCCCCCCGTCCGCTCCAGTGCCACGCGAATGGGCTCACTGCTTGACGAAGGTGACGGGGACCACGATTGCGGCGCTCCCCCCTTCCGGCGGATCGAACTGCGCCGCTCGGGCGCGCGCTTGCACACACGCCACGACCGATGGCGGCAGCGTGCCCGACGGCACTGCCGTCACGTTCCGAACTTCACCCCCGGGGCCGACTTCGATCGTGAGGCGTACGCTGCCCTGTGCGTCCGGGTTCTCGTTGAGGCCCTTTTGGTAACAATTTCGGAAACCGGCGCGCATGCGCTGAACCACCGCCGCCGCATTGCCGACCTTGCCTCCCCGCTGGCTCTCGACCGCCACGTTCGCATTTCCACGCGGCCCCTCGACCTTTTGCACGGTCCCGGTCCCCTGGGTCCCGCCAGTCCGGCCGGTTTGCCCAATTCCGGCGAGACCCGAGCCCAGCGCCCCCGGGGGGACGACACCCCCTGCCCCCCCGAGCTTGAGATCCCCATCCCC
>QGUH01000573.1 GCA_003242355.1 Pseudomonadota bacterium | reverse complement strand
GGCTACTGGGGCCCGCCGATGCGCCTCGGAGTCCCCGCCGAGATCACGCGCGTGGTGCTCGAAGCGAGCCAGGCAGCATGACGGGCCGCTTCCTCGAGCCCCGTCGCGAAACCGGCCAACCGACCGCCCGGCACCGCCTCCCTACCGTTGTCGTTGCCACGCTCTCGCCTAGCCCGGCCCAGAGAGGGCGCTCGCTTCAAGCGCGCAACTCCGCCCAGGAGTGCGTGATGACGGGCTCGCGTCTCGCCCCCGCAAACATCCGCAAGCCGAGGCAACCGGCGCGCAGCTCGAACCCCTCGGTGACGAGCTCGTCACCCGGGCCAACACCCGCGTCGCGTTCAGTGGCTTCAAACTGATCGGCGCTCTAGGTGATCACGAAACAGACGAAAGGGTCGTGACCCGGCGCGCTCGTCGTAGGAAGCGGGGGGGCGGGAGGCGGAGGCGCACAACCCCTTGGAGAGAGAAGGTGCCGACAACCGGGTGCTCCCGTTCCCTTTCCTTCTCCCGGCCGCCTTTCGTCACCTTCGAATCGGCGCCCAGCCCCCCGACCGCCCCGCCGAGAACACCCGGTCGTCGCTGATGGGGCACGGTACTCGCACGGCTCGATATCTCGACGAGAGCCCTGCCCAAGGTCCGGTCGTGCAGGCCGGAGCGGATATCGCGCACTTCGAGCCCACCAGAAGACGCGCGTGGTGGTCGGCGTGGCCGAGCAGCGTGACGGACGGCTCAGTGCGTGCGCGACCGCGAGCCGTTCACCGGTACCGGCGCGGACGCCGCGCCAACGGCGGCGGGAGAGGCCGTGAGCCGCCCCGAAAGGAGCTGTTCGGCATCGGTCCGCGCGATCCAGTAGTCGAGCAGGGCGTCGACGAAGGCGCGCTCCGTCTCCACCTGATCCCGGCGCGCCTGCAACAGATCGAACACCCCGATCTGCATCGCGTTGTATTGCAGCTGACTCTGCTCGAGCGCGCGCCGGCGGAGCGGCAGGAGCACCCGCTCGAAATACGCGACGGCGGCACGGGACGCCTCGAGGCGAAGGGCTACTTCGCGCGCCGCCGCGCGCACGCGCACGGCGATGTCCGTGTGCACGTGACGCTCGGCGCGCATCCGCGCGTGCGCCGAGGCGACCTCCCCTTGGCCTTGATACAAAAGGGGCAGCTCGAGCTCCACGGCCGGCCCGATGGACCACTCCTCGCCCCGCTCGGCAGAGACACCCGCCCTGAGCTCGGGGAGGAAGCCTTCGACGCGCGCGACGTTGGCCTGCTCCGCCGCGTGCCGGAAGCGCTCGCGCGATACGGCGAGGTCGAGGCTCCGCTCGATCGCACGCCGCTCGAGCGTGTCGAGCGGCAGCTCTTTCGTCGGCGGTCGCGGCAACTCGGGCGTCGCTTCCCAGCGGGTTTCCGCGCCGAACAAGCCGAGCAACGCATTCACGCGCTCCCGCGCCGCAGCCACGCGCAGCTCCGCAGCCTGGAAACCGAGCCGTGCTTCTTCGAACAGCGCTTGCCGCTGCACCTGCTCGAGCTCGGTGATCGCCCCGGACTCTCGCAAAACGTCCGCGGCGTGCGCTTCGGCGCTCAGCGCAGCGAGCACCGTTCGCGAGAGATCGAGCGACTGCCGCGCCGCCTGGTACTGAAACAGGGCGCGGCGAGCCTCGAACGACAGATCGAGCACCGCGCCGATGGCTTCGGCCCGCGCAGCCGCGACACCGGCCGCTGCCACCCCACGGCGGGCGGGCAAGAGCACGAGCTGGGAGAGATTCACCAGGGCCTCGATCTCGATTTCGGGTCCACCATGGCCGTCGAAGCGCAGCGCGCCACCAACGACCGGGTTCGGCAGACTGCCCGCCGCGAAGAAATCGGCCTCCGCGATACCCACCGCCTCGACCTGCGCCCGCACTCCCGGGTTGTTGAGCAGCGCAATCCGCGCGGCCGTCGCCGGAGTGAGCGGCTTGGCGAGGAGCGCGCGCACTTCCTCGTCCTCGCCCGCGACGTCGACTCCAACGCCTCGTTGCCGAGCCACGGCGGCGCTCTGCAACGCCGAGTAGTCCACCGCGGCCGGCGAACAACCGAACGCGGCCATCACCAGCAAAGGAGCACTCCTCGCGCTCGCGAGCCGAGTCATGGCCGCTCCTTTCGGGGAACGAGGGTCATGCCGCAGAGCGGGCACCGATCCGGCTCCTTCATTCGAACGTCCGGGTGCATCGGACACACGAAAACCTCCGGAGCCTCTTTCACTCCAGCGGGAGGTTTCACTCCGGAACGAGGCTTCGACGCTGCAGCAGGTCGTTCGGGAGCCATCGGCTCGCTGCGCGCGGGCTCGACCGTTCCCTGGCCGCGGCCCGTTCCCTGGGTTTGATCCGATCCGGGGCTCGAGCGCGCTCCGAGATCGTGTTTTGATCCGTGGTCGTGACCGGTCGCTCCGTGATCGTGCCCGGATCCGTGGTCGTGGCCAGCTGGGTCGTGATCCGGTCCGTGCGGCGCGGAGCGCCGTTCGGGCGGAAGCACATGCTCGTGAGCGGCGTGTGCGTCAACGGGGCCGCCCTGGCCGGTGCTCTCGGCAACGAAGCGACTCTGGAACGCCGTGAGCGGTGCGAGGCGCTGCATGGGGGCCGCCGGATGCGCCGGGTGATCGGGTGACAGCTCGAGCTCCGTCGCGGCGCACGCGAACGAAAACCCGCAAAGACCGAGCACCACCCCGAATCGATGGAGGAAACGCATCATCGACGATTGCATGGTGAGCACGACGTTTCGTTCGCCCTAGGTCCGAATCCCATCGCGAGCGAGCTCCTCGGGCGTCGCGGGCTCGGCCACCGTTCCCGGAGGGTGTTGGTACCAGCCGCCGTCTTCCGGAACGCGCGCGAGATCCGCGCGGACCTTCAAGATCGTGAACATGCCCCCCATCGTGACGTAGTCGAAGGGTCCTCGCGCCCCGACCATGGGAATGCTGTTCTCGGGAACCGCCATCCCCATCTCCCCCATGTCGCCCATGCCCGTGTGACCCATCGTCATGTACCCCGGCAAGAGCGGGCGCACGCGACGATCGATCGCCGCGGCGTCCGCGCCGATCAAATTCGGGATGCCGTGCCCCATCTGATTCATCAGGTGGTGGGTCATGTGGCAGTGTAGCGGCCAATCGCCCGGCGCGTCCGCTACGAACTCGATGTCGCGGGTGGCGCCCGTGGGAACGAGCAACGTCGTCTCGGGGTACTGCGCGCTCAGAGGAATTCGACCGCCATCCGTGGCAACCGTCCGGAAATGGTGGCCATGGAGGTGAATCGGATGGTGGTCCATCGCGCTCAGGTTGCCGAATCGGATCCGCACGCGATCGCCGAGCTTGCAGACGAGCGGCGTCGTACCCGGAAACGCCTTCGCGTTCATCGTGAGCAGGTTGAAATCGCTCATCCGGTTCGGATCGGGGCGCGCCGCTCCCGGGGCGATGAACCATTGGCTGAGCAGGATCACGAAATCGCGATCCACGCGGTACGCCGGCGTTGGGCGGCGCGGGTGCACGACGATCATGCCCATCAGTCCGAGCGCCATCTGGGTCATCTCGTCGTGATGCGAGTGGTACATGAACGTTCCGTGTTGGCGGAAGGTCCACTCGTATTTGAAAGTCTCTCCGGGCCGGATCGCGCGTTGAGTGAGACCGCCGACACCATCCATGCCGTTCGGCAAGAACACGCCGTGCCAGTGGACGGTGGTCGGCGCCGGAAGCCGATTCGTGACGTACACACGCACGCGATCGCCTTCGACCGCCTCGAGCGTCGGACCGTGGAC
>QGUH01000572.1 GCA_003242355.1 Pseudomonadota bacterium | reverse complement strand
ACTCGTGTACGCTTCCCCGAGCCGCGGAGCGAGGCGGCCCACGACGCCCTCGCGGGCTTCCATCCACGAAAGGAGCGAGCGGACCGGCGCCTGCCAGAGAATGGCAACGAGCCCCGCCGCGACGGCCACTCCGCCCGCGACCGCCCAGCTGAGCCCGCCCTCGAACGTCACGCTGCCGACGAGGACCAGCGTGATGATGGCGATGACGTCCGTGAGCCGCTCGGCCACGACGATCGGGCCCGTTTGCGCAACGGGAGCTCCGTGCGTGCGCGCGAGCACCGCGCTCTTGAAGACCTCACCGAGCTTGCCGGGCGTCACCGTGAGCACGAAGCCCGAGAGGAACACGAGAAAGCTATCGAGCGGCCGCACACCGCGGATTTCGAGCCGCGCCAGGTAGTATTGCCACTTCAGGAAGCGCAGGAGGTAGTTGCCCGAGACGAGGGCGAGGGCGAACACGAACGTCGACCAGCGATACTCCCCGAGGCTGCCGCGGAGCGCGCCGACGCCGGTGTACAACGCGAACGCGGCATAAATCGCAACCCCGAGCAGCATCGCCACCACCAGGCGGCGCACGAGCCGGTTCATCCGCGCCTCCGGGCGACGAGGCGCCGCACGTAGAACGCACCCGCGATCGACACCGCGAGCACCGCGAGCAGCACCACGAGCCAGGCGGGGCCCGGATACTTCCCACGCGCGAGCCCGGGGGGCGGGCGCTCGACGATCACCGTGGGCGCCGGCGCGGCCAGAGCGGAATTCGGGGCGTCGGGGCCCGCCATGGCGCGACGGCTTACACGCGTCGGGGCGGGCCGGCAACCAGGCCGAACCGGCGAACGTCCCGAGGGTGCCAAGCGCACATTTCGCGGTTAAGCTCGGGTCCCGTTCTCAACGGGGAAATCGAGCCCACGTGACCGCCGCCGTTTCCGTGACCAGCGACGCCGAGCTCCTGCACACCTGCGCCCGAGCGTGCGAGCGCCTGAAAGAGCAGGTGTCCCGCGTCGTGGTGGGGCAGGACGCAGTGGTGGACGCGTTGCTCGTCACCCTGCTCGCCCGCGGGCACGCGCTCCTCGTCGGTGTGCCGGGGCTCGCCAAGACGCTGTTGGTCTCGAGCATGGCCGAGGCGCTCGGGCTGAGCTTCGGACGCGTGCAGTTCACGCCGGATCTCCTGCCCGCCGACATCACGGGAACCGACGTGCTGAACGAGCACGACGCCGCTCCCGGATCGCGGCCGCGCGTGAGCTTCATGCCGGGCCCGATCTTCAAGAACCTGGTGCTCGCGGACGAGATCAACCGGACGCCTCCGAAGACGCAGGCCGCGCTGCTCCAAGCGATGCAGGAGCGCACGGTGACCGTCGGTGGGGTGACGCATCCGCTACCGGACCCGTTCCAGGTGTTCGCCACGCGCAACCCGATCGAGCAGGAAGGCACGTATCTTTTGCCCGAAGCGCAGCTCGATCGTTTCCTGCTCGAAATCCACGTGGACTACCCGTCGGAGGCAGAAGAACGGGAGATCGTGCGGCGCACCACTTCCGGGCCGCCGCTCGCGATCGAGCCGGTCGTCACGGCCGACGAGATCCGCGCCATCGGCAGGCTCGTTCCGCGCATTCCCGTGACGGACGAGGCGGTGGCGCTCGCGGTCCGTCTCTCGCGCATTTCGCGCCCGAGCGATCCCGACGCCCCCGAGGCCGTGGCCAAGTACGTTCGCTTCGGGGCCGGGCCGCGTGGCAGTCAGGCGCTCGTGCTCTCCGCGAAGGCGCGCGCCGCGATGCGTGGCGAAGCCGCCGCCGACGTGGACGACATCCGCGCGCTCGCGCTGCCGGCGCTGCGTCACCGGCTCGTCCTCGGGTATCGAGCGGACGTGGACGGCGTCACCGACGAGGTGGTCGTGCGGGCGCTCCTCGAGCGTGCAGGGGCGCGCTGAGGTGAAGCAGCCGAGGCTCGCGCATGGATGATTCGGCCCTCGTTCACGAGCTCAAGGTGCTCCTCATCGAGGAGCTCGATCTCCGGGCGCGCACGCCCGCGGACATCGACGAGCATGCGCCGCTCTTCGGCGAGGGGCTCGGGCTCGACTCGCTCGACGCGCTCCAGCTCGCGATGGCAATCGAAGAGCGCTACGGAGTTCGCGTGCCGGAGGGGGAGGAGAGCCGCGCCGTGTTCGCCTCCGTCACGGCCCTTGCAGACTTCGTCCGAACGATCCGCGCGGGGTGATCGAGACGGATGACGGGAAACGGATGACGGCGCGCGCGGAACGCATCGCGGTCACGGGCGTTGGCGCCGTCTCCGCCCTCGGCGTCGGGGCTCGAACGACGTTCGCGCGGCTCGTGCGCGGGGAGCGCGCGGTAGCGCCGGTGACGTTGTTCGACACGCAGGGCGCGCGCTGTAGACTCGCGGCGGAGATTCCGAGCGGGGTGCTCGGAACGGCGCTTCGCGACGCGCCGTCGCGCACCGACGCGCTCGCCGTGCTCGCGGCGCGCGAGGCGCTCGACGTGGCGCAGCTTTCGCTCGAAGACGGCGAGCTCGGCGTCGTGGTCGGCGGTACCACGGGCACGATGCTCGAAACGGAGGAGGACGTTCGAGCCGCAGCGGGAGCGGCAGCAGCGGAACGCGGGCGCCGTCTCGTGACGATGCCGCTCTCGTCGACGGTGAGCACGCTCGAGGCGGCGCTTCGGCCTCTTCGCGCGAGCGCCGTCGTGTGTAGCGCGTGCTCGAGCGGCGCCGTCGCGCTGATCGAAGGCGTGAGTCTTTTGCTCTCCGGGCGCGCCGACGTGGTGCTCGCCGGCGGCGCCGACGCGCTCTGTCGCATGACGTTCGCCGGATTCGACGCCCTCGGCGCGCTCGACCCCGAGCCGTGTCGGCCGTTCGACGTCGCTCGTCGAGGCCTCACTCTGGGTGAGGGCGCGGCGTTCGTCGTGCTCGAACGCGAATCCCGGGCGCGAGCGCGCGGTGCGCCGGTGCTCGCCTGGCTCGGTGGGTTCGCGCTCGGGGCCGAGGCCCATCACGTGACGCACCCGGATCCATCCGGGGCCCCCGCGGCGGCGCTCATCCGCCGCGCGCTCGAGCGTGCCGGGCGCACGCCGCGAGAGCTCGACTACGTGAACGCGCACGGCACGGGAACTCCAGCGAACGACGCGATGGAAGCGCTCGCGCTCCGGCTCGCGCTGCAGGACGAGTGCGAGCGCATTCGGATCTCGTCGAGCAAGGGGCAGCTCGGCCACACGCTCGGCGCGGCCGGAGCGCTCGAGGCGGTGATCACCGTGCTCGCGCTCGACGAGCAAGTCGCGCCGCCGACGGCAGGGCTCGAGCAGCCGGAAGCGCCGACGCTTCGACACGTCCGTGGCGAAGGAGAGGCGGCGCGCCTCCGCACCGCGCTCTCGAGCTCCTTCGGGTTCGGCGGCATGAGCGCGGTGCTCGTGTTCGATCACCCGGAGACTCCGCCGCCGACCACGGCGCAGGCGACTCGCCGCGTCGTCATCACCGCCGCAGTGCCAATCGCCGTCGAGCTCGGTTCGGCGGCGAGCAGCGCGGCCGCGGCGCTCCTCGATCCCGAGCGCTCGCGACGCTTCGATGGAGCGACGGCCTGGGCGACGCACGCCGTGGAGACGGCCCGGCGTGAGGCGGCGCTTTCCGCGAGCGACTCGGGGCTCGTCGTCGGCAGCGCCTACGGTACGGTGGAGCGCACGCTCCGTTTTCTGGACCGAATCGTCTCGAGAGGCTTGCGCGCGGCGCCCCCCGCCGAGTTCCCGCACCTCGTGCCCTCTGCGCTCGCCCGCCACGCCCCGAT
>QGUH01000571.1 GCA_003242355.1 Pseudomonadota bacterium | reverse complement strand
GGGGGGGGGGGCGGGGGGAGGGGCCGGCGGGGGGGGGGGGGCGGGGGGACGGGCGGGGGGGGGCGCGCCCGCGGGCGGGCGCCCGCCCGCCAGCACCGGAGGCAGCAGCACGGGCGGCGCGACGAGCCCTGCGAGCGGCGGCGTTCCGGGTGCGGGCGGCACCGTTCGAGGCACGGGCACGTCTGCCGGAAGCCCGAGCTCGGCGGCCGGGGGCACGCCGGGTGGCAGTGCATCCCCGCCGAGTGATGATGGTGGGTGCGCGCTGAGCGCTCGCGGGGCAACCTCTTCCCGCGGCGCGCTCGCGCTGTTTGCGTTCGGCGCCGCGGGCCTGTTCCTCGCCCGACGACGCGCGCGATCGTGATCCGAGCGCCAGCGGGCCGAAGGTGATGCGTGCGGGGCGCGACTCGGTTGCGCCCCGCCGCTCAGCGCCCGGTGGTGCCCGTCGCGGGGCGTTTGGTGGTTTCGGCGACGGCGATCGCGAAGGCTTCGTGGAGGGGCGTGAGCACGCGGATGATCTCGTCGATCGGCTCGACCTTGGCGGAGATGCGGGCCACCTGGACGCGATCGAGAGAGAAGTCGTAGAGCGCGTGGAGATTGGCGCAGAGCTCGGGCGCGACCCGGTGATCGAGCGCCATCTCGAGCTCGAAGAGGACGGCGTGGGCGCGCGAGAGCAGCTCGCGGGCGCGCGTGACCTCACGGCGTTCGATGCAGAGCCGGGCTCCGCGCAGGAAGCGGAACAGGCCGTCGTAGAGCGCCATGAGGATCTGGCCCGGGCTCGACATGGTGGCCTGGACCTGCTTGTAACGATTGGCAGCAATCTCCAACATCGAAGGACCCGTCGAATCGAGGAAGCGTTACAGACTCCAGAGATAGGTGAGCAGTGACTGGTTGGCCGAGATCGCGGCGTCGGCCGACTGGAATTGCTTGCGAAGGGCGTCGGCGTACTTGTCGAGGCGCTCCTGTTCCCGAGTTACCTGATCGTTCAGCGACTTGACGCGTTGCTCGAGCGCGCTCTTGCGCAGGTTGACGATGCCGTCGCCCCGCCGGACGAGACCGTCCGCGAGGTCTTGCAGAATGTCCATCACGCCCGGGTTGTCGTCGTCACCGGCGATGACGCGCGTCACCCCCGCAGGATCGGTCTCGAGCGCTTGTTTGAGCTTGGTATCGTCGAGCTTGAGCGTGCCGTCGTTGTTGAACGAGAGCCCGATGGATCCCGCCGTCTGGAAGCGCCCGGAGCTCGAGACGGCCGTGAGCAGGCCGTTGGTGAGCGTGTTGCCGATCGTCCGCAGCGTGGCGTCGCCGGCGAGCACGGGGTTGGACGCCTTCTGCGTGCCGAAACCAGCGGTCTCGTGGATTTTCCTCACCACGGCGTTGTACGCATCGACCACGCTCTGAAGCTTCGTCTTGAGCGCGTTCGGATCCGAGCTCACCTCGACCGTGACCGGATCCGCCGACTCCTTCTTCAACACCAGGGTCACGCCCTGCATGGTGCCCGTGATGGTGTTGGTGGCGCTCGTGACGACGTGCCCGTCGATCGAAATGCGCGCGTCGCGCGCCTGCTGCGCGACGTTGGCGGGATCGTCGAGACCGAGCGTCGTCCCGGTCTCGGTGATGGTCACGGCGTTCGCGGCCCCGGTGTCGAGACCGTTGATCTGCAGTCGGTACTGGCTGCCGTCGTAGAACGTGGTGGCGCTGACCTTGAGCCCGAGGGCGTTGATCTTGCGAGCAACGTCCTCGAGCGAATCGCTGGCTTCGACCTCGACTTCGTTCGATTCGTCGCCCAGTTGGATGGTGAGCGACCCCTCCTGGCCGAGCGCGTCCGACTTCGAGGCGAACGCGTCGGAGTATCCGCGGTGTGCGCGCGCCAACTGTTCCACGACGACGTCGAACGAGCCCGGCAGCGCGGCGCCGTTCGCCGTCACCGTGAGGGCGTCGCTGCTCGCCGTGGCGGAGTAGCTCGCGACGTTTCGCGGGTCCTTGAGCGCGCCCGTGGCGCTCGCCAGCTTCGACAGCAGGCTCGACACCTCGCCGAGCGTGCTCACCGCGGCCTGCGTTGCCGCCGCCCGGCTCTTCAGACCGGACAGGGTACCGCTGCTCGCTTGAACGAGGCCATTGACGATCCCCTCGACGTCCATGCCCGAACCGATACCGCCGAAGCTGATGGTGCCAGCCATGCGAGTGCTCCCTTGCTAAGCCGAAACCCGACCGACGCGCACGTCACGAGCGCCAGGGCGCACCCCGAAGCTCGAGCTCCGAGGCGCGCCCTGGCTCCACGAATCAGCGCAACAGGCTCAGGGCGAGCTGCGGAATCTGGTTGGCCTGCGCCAGGACCGAGACGCCCGCCTGAGACAGCACCTGGTTGCGGGACATCTTGGCCGTTTCTTCCGCGACGTCCACGTCCACGATGCGCGAGTTTGCCGCCGACAGGTTCAACCGCATCGTCTGGATGTTGCTGGTCGCCACCTGCAGGCGGTTCATCGCGCTACCGAAGTTGGAGCGGGCGGTCGAAACGGTCTTGATCGCGTCGTCGATGGTCTCGAGCGCGGAGAGCGCGCCCGAGGTGTCCGCACCACCGATGGCCACGCTGTCGAGATCCGAGAGGTCGACGTCGCCGAACGTGACGGTGATCTTGGACGAGTCCTGGTCGTGCAGGCCCACCTGGAACGTGATGGACTGGGCGCTGTCCCCGACCAGCTGCATACCGTTGAACTCCGTCGATTCCTGGATCCGGGTGATCTCCTCCTTGAGCAACCCGAACTCGGTGTTGAGGTAGTTCCGGTCGTTCTCCGTGAGGCTGCCGTTCGACGCCTGCATGGCGAGCTCGCGCATGCGCCCGAGCACGCCATGGATCTCTCCCAGCGCGCCTTCCGCGGTCTGGGCCATGCTGATGCCGTCGGCCGCGTTGCGCTCCGCCACGGCGTACGAGCGGATCTGCGACTTCATGCTTTCGCTGATCGCGAGACCCGCCGCGTCGTCCGCCGCCGTGTTGACCCGATATCCGCTCGCGAGCTTGTTGAAGTTGCCTTGCAGCGCCCGCTGGCTCGCGGAGAGACGAATCTGGGCTTCGAGCGACGAAACGTTGGTCTGAATGTTCAATGCCATGGTACTGACTCCTTCTTGGAGAGGGTTGCAGGCGCCGAAGCGACCTGTCCGGGCCTTGTTGCCCGTCAGCCCTCGTGAACGGAGTCACGCGCCAGACCTTGAACGAAAATCGACAGCGCGATGCACGCGCGTTTTCGAGTGTGCGTGCAGGACACCACACCCGAGTGTGTGCGCCGCGCGCGCCACCGCGCCAGACGGCGCTGATCGCGTGCCTCAGGCGGATGCGCCCCCGAACGTGCACCGGCTCCACCGCTCACCACGCGAGTGCTCGGGCTGGGCGTGACGCCTCGCCCGTCGTGGGTTTGACGCTCAGGGCGACGGGGCGCCGTCGCTTCGGGGGAGCTCGACGACCTCGTCCGCCTCGGCTGGCAGGGGGGCGGCAGCAATCGCGGCGCGGTTCGCTTCGGCGATTTGATCGAACACCTCGCCGCGCAGCACCGAGCAGTGTGCCGGCGCGCGAATCCCGATCTTCACGCTCGTGCGGCTGGTGTGCGTGATCACGATCTCGATCTCGTTCCCGACGACGATCCGCTGCCCTTTCCGGCGCGCGAAGATCAGCATGATCCCGAATATTGCAGATCCCGTGCCCGCTCGAGGCACCGATTCCCGAACGTACGAAGGGTTCCGAGCGCGCCGAATAGGCGCTCCGAAACACCGTCCCGCTGAACCAATGGGCTTT
>QGUH01000004.1 GCA_003242355.1 Pseudomonadota bacterium | reverse complement strand
CCTCCAAGCCCGCCACGGCGCCGGGGGGGGGAACGCACCCCGCGCCGCCCGTTGTGATTGGCCCCGGCGGGGCCCCGCCGCCGGTTCAGGCGTGCGCGAGCGAAACGACGCCTGCCGTGCCCGCGCCGCTCGACATCTATCTCATGCTCGACATCTCCCGCTCCATGCTCGACGCATCGGGCGGCGGCGAGCAGAAGTGGACGGCGGTCAAGAACGCCATCACCTCCTTTCTCTCCGATCCAGGCTCGAGCGGGATCAGCGTCGGGATTCAGTATTTCCCACTGCGAAAGCCCGGTGTGCCCGCGCAGTGCACGAGCAGCGAGGAGTGCGGCGCCGCCGGCCCCTGCTTCCTCAAGTGGTGCACGACCTACCGCCTCGACGTGCCGGGAGGGTTCGCGATCTGCGACACCGACGAGGATTGTCGGTCCATTCCGGCGTCCGTCGACTACGGCCCGTGCACGCAGGGCACGTGTGCGGCGGACACCGCGCGCACCTGCACGAAGAACGAAGACTGTTACGAAGCGGTCGAGCGGGATTTCGGCCCGTGTGAGCCGTTCGGGCAGTGCGAAAACGACCGGAGCCTCTTGTGCCCCTACGTCGGTGAGTCCTGCGGGATGGGGCCGGACGGCACGGATCGCGGCATGTGCGTGGAGCCGGGCCCGAGCGTGTGCTTCCACGGTACGGAATGCGGATCCGCGGCGTACGCGACGCCGGCCGTGCCCATCGGCCCGCTGCCGGATGCAGCGGAAGCGATTCTCGCTTCGATGGAGGCGCAGATCCCCGACGGCGATACGCCGAGCGCGCCCGCGTTGGCCGGAGCGATCGCGCACGCCCGCGAGTGGGCGAACCAGAATCCCGGGCACACGGTGGTGACCGTGCTCGCCACCGATGGGCTCCCCACCGAGTGCCTCGGTGACGAAGCGACGTTCAGCGGAACGGTGCCGACCTCGGAGCTGGTCTGGGAAACGGCGTCGATCGCCGCCGAAGGGTTCGACGGCGCGCCGAGCATTCCCACGTTCGTGATCGGCGTCTTCTCGAGCACCGACGCCGACGCGCCCGAGAACCTGGCGCTCATCGCCGAAGCGGGTGGCAGCGGAGAGCCGCGGATCGTGGACGCGGGCGGCGACGTGACGCAGCAGTTCCTCGACGCGCTCAACGCGATTCGCAAGTCGCGCCTCGCGTGCGAGTACCAGATCCCCGAGCCGGAGGGTGACGAGCCGCTCAACTACTTCGCCGTCAACGTCGAGGTCGTGGACGGGGACACCGCGACGCCCCTTTATTACGTCAAGAGCGCCGATCGCTGCGACGCCGAGGGCGGTTGGTACTACGACGATCCCACGGGTCTCGCGCCCACCAAGATTCTTGTGTGCCCGAGCACGTGCGACGCCTTCCAGAGCACGACGGCGGGCTCCGTCCAAATCAAGCTCGGGTGTGCGACGATCGTGAAGTGAGATAGCGGCGCAAGCTCTTGCCGACGGGCGGCGTCACGCTCACGGTCGTTCGGGAGTACGTCGCAGCCGGGGCCGCAGCGCTCGGGATCGGAACCGAGCGCGTGAACGTGGCCGCGCTCGATGCCGGGCGCGACGCAGAAGTTTCGGAACGTGCACGCGCCCCGGTCGCCGCGGTGCGAGGCGCCCGTGCAGCGCAGGCTCGCCACGCCTCGTGGCGATCGGCCGTGCACGCGTTCGTAACGCGTGCGCTTCCGTCACGTTGCACTCGAGGCGTTCGCCGGAAGAGTACCCGCGGTGTGTCCCTCCGCTTGCGGTGCGAAAACCTCGGCTTATGGAAAATGGAGCGTGATACTCGGTGCGATCGCCTCGTGTGCCCGTGCGGCATGGCGGCACGTGTGCACGCTCTGGGGTCGGTATTGGCTCGTGCCCCTGCTACCCGGAGCGTACGCGCTCGTCCTCGCCGCGTTCGACGAGCTCCGTCCGGAGCACGTCGTGTTCGGCGCGCTCTGCGCGGGGATTGGGTTCATCGGGCCGCGCGCGAAACGGTTTCTCGTGGACGTTTCGCCGTACATCGCCGTCGCGATCGGGTACGACGTCGTCCGCTATCTCCGCCCGTTCGCCGTCACGCCGGAGCGCGTGCTCGGCTGTGAGCTGCGCCAGGCGGAGCTCTTGCTCTTTCGCGCCGGCCCGGGCCGCACTTTCCAAGACTTCTTCGCGACACACCACGCGGCGCCGTTCGATCTGTTGTTCGCCGTGCCGTACACGATTTTCGTGTACGTCGTGCTCGTGTACGCGGCGTATCTGTATTTCAAAGATCGCGCGCGCATGCGCCATTATCTGCTCGCGTTCGCGATCGGCAACTACGTCTCGTTCGCGTGCTGGCTCTTGTTCCCCGCGGCGCCTCCCTGGTACCTCAGGATGCACGGGTGCGCGATCGACACGAGCATCGCCGCGAATCCCGCCGCGCTCGCGCGCGTGGACGCGCTGCTCGGCATCGACTACTTCGCGACCTTCTACGGCCGCGCTTCCACCGTTTTCGGCGCGCTGCCGTCGATGCACTGTGCGTATCCGCTGATCGGATTGCTCACGGCGTTCCGCGCCGCGGGCCCCGTCGCGCGCGGGGTGCACGTCGCGTACACCCTCGTGATGGCCCTGGCTGCCGTGTATCTCGATCACCACTGGATGATCGACGTCATCGCCGGTTGGACGGTCGCGGTGGTCAGCGTCGCGCTCGCGGGCGCCTGGCTCCGCGCGCGGGGTGTGGTGCTCGACTCGCTCCTCGTCGCGCGCCCGGCAGCCGTGCCGAGCGCCCTCGGCCGCGTGCCGCTGGTGCAGTTGGAAGAAGCGCCGGCTTCCGAACGACCGCTCAGCGCCGGCGCACGCTAACGACCGCGTTTCTTCCGAGCCGTCGTGCCCGACGCGATGCATCGAGCGCGCGACCACGCGCGACCGCAGACCGATTTGGACACGCGATCGACGAGCGCCGTTGGTCGGTAAGCATCCCTTACATGCCGTTTGCTCGTCGTCACGGCGTGCTCGTGATTCTGCGCTTTCGCTCGTGCGAAGTGCGACCGAGCGCACCGGCCAGAGGGCTCGACTCCCCTTGACAGGTGAGAGCGACTCGCCTACGGAGTGTCGGCCGGCCATTTGGGCTCCGTCGAGGCAGGACGCCGCGCGCGAACGCATCCCCGTTCGCCCGCCGCCCTCGTCGGGGCCGGGGGTTCGGCGAGCGCCCTCAACCAGAGCTCGGAATCAGCTTATCGCAGGAAATGCCGCCCGGACCTCATCGTGCCGATTCAGGAGCGCGCGTCGGCGGCGCAACCGTCACTTGGTCGCAGGGCGAAGGCGGCTTGTCGGAGAACATGCGGTCACAACCCTTTCATGCCGAGGCCGAACCGCGCGCGAGACTGCGGGGCCTCTTCGGGTCGGGCAACGTTCCACGAGAGAGGGCTCGCGCGCCGCGCGCCATCCCGTCGCGGGTGCGCGCGCTCGCGGCGATGCTCTTGCTGCTCGTGCTTCCGCAGTGCCGAAAACCGGCGGAAGCGTCGTCGTCTTCGGCGAGCACCTTTCCCCGGAACGAGACGCTGTTCGTCGCCGGCCGTCAGTGGGGTGAGCCGAGCTCGTTCAACCCGCTCTTGCCGTCGCCGGACTGGCCCGCCAAGGACGGGGTCAAGCTCGTTTACGAAACGCTGCTCTTTTACAACATGCTCACGGGCAAGCTCGAGCCCTTGCTCGCCGAGTCGTACACGGTCCGTGAGGATGCCATCGAGATCGTGCTCCACGCGAACGCGCGGTGGAGCGACGGCCAGCCGCTCACCGGTTACGACGTCAAGTACACCTACGACCTCGGCAGAAAGTACAAGAGCATTCCGCTCGCTCCGGTCTGGACGTACCTCGAAGACGTCCGCTTGCCCGAGGTGGACGAGGGCACGGTCCCGCCCGGCGGGCACCCGCGCAAGGTGCTGTTCGTCCTCAACAAGCAGCAGCGCAACCCGCTCGTCGTTCTCGACGGCTTCGAGGAATACCGCATCGTCCCCCGTCACGTGATCGAGCCCATGCTCCAACGCGTGAACGGGGACATGAACGAGTTGCTCAAGGTCAAGTTCCAGAAGCCGGAGGAGGCGATTGGCTCCGGCCCGTACAAGATCCACTCGTTCAGCAGCGAAAAGATCGCGGTGGTGCGCAACGAGGACTACTGGGGGAACGAGGCGCTCTACGGTGGCAAGAAGCCCGCGCCGAAGTACATCGTCCACCCGATCTACAAGAGCAACGATCACTTCAGCGTGGCGCTGCAGCAGGGGCGGCTCGACGCTTCGTCCACCTTCATCCCGCGCATCTGGCTCAAGAAGCGCAAGGGCGTCGGCACCTGGTACTCGGAAGAGCCGTTCTACCTGTCGTCGGCGATTCCGATGCTGTTCCTCAACGTCAAGCACAAGCCGCTCGACGACGTGAAGATGCGCCGCGCGATGGCGTTCGCCATCAACTACAAAGACATTCGCGAGCTCGCCGTCTCCGGCTACAGCGATCCGTTGCGCCCGGGGCTGATCCTGCCGTTCGGGCTCGAGGCCAAGTACTTCTCCGAGGAGGACGCGAAGAAGTACGGCACCTGGTACGACCCCGAGCGCGCCAAGGCCACGTTGCGGGAAGCCGGCTACCAGCCGGTGTGGGGTGACAAGGGCGAGCTCGTCGAAACGCGGGACCGGACGGGCAAGCGTGTCCCGACCATCCACATCAAGTCACCGACGGGGTGGACGGATTGGGAATCGATCGTGCGCATCGCCGTGCGCAGCATGCGCGCGGTGGGCATCGACGCCCGCGAGGATTTCGTCGACGCGAGCTTGTTCTGGCAAGCGCTCTACGTGGGTGACTTCGACGCCATCATGTGGACGCCGCATTCGCAGCCCACGCCGTCGAAGCCCTGGTCGCGCTTCGATTTCGTGCTGACCTCGGCCGACATGGCCCCCGAAGGGCAGAAGATGTTCAAGAACTTCGGGCGCTTCAACGACCCGAAGTCCCCGGCGTACGTGCCGCGCATCGACGAGCTTCTGAACCTGATCCCGACGCTCACCGACGAGGCGGAGCTCGTTGCGGCCTACCGCGAGCTCAACCGGCTCTTCATGGAGCTCCAGCCCACGCTGCCGCTCGTTTACCGGGCCGATCAGTTCTACGAGTTCTCGACGCGGGTCTGGGAGAACTTCCCGACCGCCGAGAACCCCTACGCGCCGCCCCAGGTGCCGGGCGATCGCATGGGAACCAAGCTCCTCTGGCACATCCGTCCCGCGCGGACGGAGCTCGCGGGGAACTGAGAAAGACCGATGCTGCAGAGCAATCCCACGCTGCGACACATCCTCGGGCGGGCGGGGTGGTACTTTTTGACCTTCCTCGTCGCCGTCACGATCAACTTCCTCTTGCCGCGGCTCGGTGACGCGAACCCGATCGACACGATCATGGCGCGCTCCACGGGCAACATCGACACCAAGACGGCCCGGGAACGCGAAGAGGCGTACCTCAAGGAGTTCGGCTTGATCGAGGTGGACGACAAGGGGGAGATCGTCCGCAATCCCGACGGGAGCCCGGTGAAGACCCCGCTGATCAAGCAGTTCGGGGCCTATCTCGTGATGAGCCTGAAGGGCGACCTCGGCACGTCGATCCTGCAGTATCCGAAGAAGGTGAGCGAGATCATCAAGACGGCGTTGCCGTGGACGATCGCGCTCCAGCTCCCCACCATCGTATTGGGGTGGATCATCGGCAACTTGCTCGGCGCGCTCGCCGCGTACAAACGCGGCGTCTTCGATCGGGTGCTCTATCCGCTCGCGCTCCTCGCGAGCGCGGTGCCCGCGTTCTGCGTCGGCATCCTGCTCGTGTACGTCTTCGGCATCCGCCTCGAGTGGCTGCCGGCGGTGGGCGGCTACGACGAGGGCATGGTGCCGTCCTTGTCCTGGGAGTTCATCCAGAGCGCGAGCTACTACTACATCCTGCCGTTCCTCTCGATCTTCCTCATCGTGGTGGGCGGTCAGGCCATCGGCATGCGCTCGATGTGCATCTACGAGCTCGGCACGGACTACGTGAAGTACGCCAAGCTCCTCGGCATCCGCGAGAGCAAGATCCTCTTGTACATGTTCCGCAACGCGATGCTGCCGCAGCTCACGGGGCTCGCGCTCGCGCTCGGCGCGATGGTGGGCGGCGCGCTCATCACCGAGATGATCTTCAGCTACCCCGGCCTCGGCATGGCCGTGCTCACCGCGATTCAAGGGAACGATTATCCGCTGATCACGGGCTGCACGCTGCTCGTCACGGTCTGCGTGCTGGTCGCGAACTTCAGCGTCGACATCCTGGTCGGCTTCCTCGATCCGCGCATCCGTGCGGCGCAGATGGGAGGCAAGTAGGGATGTTCCGCGGCTTGCTCAAGTCTCCTGCGTTCGTCGTGGGCGCGGGTCTGTTCCTGCTCACGATCCTGGTCGCGCTCTTCGCTCCGCTGGTCATCGACGTGGACACGCAGACGCGGGTGGGCCTGGCGTACATGCCTCCGTCGTCCGAGCACTGGCTCGGCACGGACCACCTGGGCATCGACATGGTGTCGTTGCTCATCGCGGGGCTGCGCGCCTCGCTCCACGTCGGCTTCTTGGCAGGCATCGTCGCCACCGTGGTGGGGACGCTCATCGGCGTGTACGGCGGCTACAAGGGTGGCCTGATCGACGACATCCTGACCGTCGCGACCAACCTCTTCCTCGTCATCCCGAGCCTCATCGTGCTCATCCTCTTGAGCAGCAGCCTCGAGGAAGGGCGGAGCCTGTCGCTCATCGCGCTCATCATCGGCTGCACCACCTGGACCTGGAGCGCGCGCGCGGTGCGGGCCCAGTCCGCGAGCCTCCGCGGCCGGGACCACGTGGCCCTGGCGCGCATCAACGGCTACGGAACGTTCGGCATCGTGACCCTGCACATCCTGCCGTACCTCCTTTCGTACATCTTCATGGTGTTCATTCTGCAGACGGCCACGGGGATCCTGTCCGAGGCGAGCATCAGCATGCTGGGCCTCGGCCCGTACGATTCCGTTTCGCTCGGCAAGATCCTGAACGAGGCGATCCGCAACGAAGCGCTCACCGACGGAGCGTGGTGGGCGTTCGTGCCGGCGATGGTGCTCGTCACGATCATCGCCTTCGCCCTGTACGTGATCAACACGGCCATGGAAGGCGTTTTCAATCCCCGGCTCAGGAAGTGAGCACGATGTCCGACGCCGTACTCGAAGTCGAGGATCTCCGCGTCCACTACCTCACGCGCTTCGGCACCCGCGTCCAGGCGGTCGATGGCGTGACCTTCTCGCTCAAGGAGGGCGAAATCTTGGGCATCGCCGGCGAATCGGGATGCGGCAAGACCACGCTCGTGAGCGGGTGCATGGGCCTCTACATCCCGCCGCTCTATCACACGTCGGGCGACGTGCGGATCGCGGGCAAGAGCATCATCGGCATGACGCTCGAGCAGAACCGGAAGGAAGTGCTCGGGCGCAAGATCTCGATGATTCCCCAGGGCGCGCTCAACTCCCTGAATCCGACGCGCAAGATCAAGGACCTGGCGACGGACATGATCCTGAGCCACGACGAGAAGGCCGACAAGCGCGACATCTACGAGCGCTTGCGCGAACGCTTCTCCCGCATCGGGCTCGACGCCGAGCACGTGCTCAACGCGTATCCGGTGCAGCTGCCGGCCGGTACCAAACAGCGCGTCGTGATCGGCATCTCCACGCTGCTCAATCCGAAGGTCGTCATCGCCGACGAGCCGACCTCGGCGCTCGACGTCTCCACGCAGAAGGCGGTGATCCGGCTCCTGTTCGACTTGATGGATCAGGGCATCATCGCGAGCATGCTCTTCATCACCCACGAGCTGCCGTTGCTGCGGCACGTCTCGAGCCGCATCGCGGTGATGTACGCGGGCGAAATCGTCGAGCTCGGCACCACGGAACAGGTCATCTTCGATCCGCGCCAGCCGTACACGAAGGCGCTGATGGGCTCGATGCTCAGCGCCGAGCCGGGGCAGCGGGACCGAAAGCCCATCGCGATCGAAGGCGCGCCGCCCAATCTCGCGTTGCCGATTCACGGTTGTCGTTTCGCGGAGCGCTGCCCGAGCGTTCGCCCCGACTGCCGGGAAAAGCAGCAGGTGATCCGCATGGTCGCGGGACGAGAGGTGAGGTGCCAGTATGCAAGCTGAGCCCTACAAGTTCGAGGCACGGAACGTTTCGCGCGTCTTCCGCCAGGGAAAGAAGCAGGTCGTCGCCGTCAACGACGTGAGCTTCACCATCAAAGATCGCGAGATCGTCTCGCTCGTCGGTCAGTCGGGCTGCGGCAAGACCGTGCTCGCGAAGATGCTGCTCCGGCTCGAGACGCCGACCAGCGGCGAGCTCCTGTTCAATGGGCGCCCGATCGACGCGGAGCGCGATCCCCGCGAGCACTGGCGGCAAGTGCAGGCCGTCTTCCAGGACCCCTTCTCGGCCTTCAACCAGTTTTTCACCATCCGCTCGCAGCTCAAGAGCGCGTTCCACCTCTTCAAGCAGAAGCCGAGCCCGCGCGAGATCGAAGAGCGGGTGGATCAGGCGCTTCTCGCCGTGAACATCCAGCCCAAGGACATCGAAGGAAAGTATCCCTTCGAGCTCTCCGGGGGACAGATGCAGCGCATGCTCCTCGCGCGCATCTTCATCCTTCGGCCTCAGGTGCTGATCGCGGACGAGCCGACCAGCATGGTCGACGCGTGCAGCCGTGCGAACATCCTCGATTATCTGATGAAGCTCAAGGAAGAGCTGAAGATGACGATCGTGTTCGTCACCCACGACATCGGCCTAGCCTACTACGTCTCCGACAAGATCTTCATCATGCACCAGGGCAAGATCGTCGAGCAAGGCCCGCCGGATCAGGTGACGCAAACTCCGCAAAGCGAGCACACGCGCCAGCTCCTCGACGACATTCCGGACATCCACCGCGACTGGATCCAGCGCGGTCCGCCCAAGAGCGCCATCGAGACTTCCGGCACGATCGCGGAAACGGCCTGAGCGCGCCTGCCTTCGTCGGGGCCGCTGGACTCGTTTCGCGCGCAAGGCCCGCGCCTCAGCCTTCGCCGAGCTTGCGGTAGAGCGTGCGGCGCGTGATGCCCAGGGCCTTGGCGGCGGCGCTCTTGTTCCCGTCGTGCGCCTCGAGAACGTGGCGCACGTAGGCGCGCTCGAGCTCGTCGAGGGAGCGCCCGCTTCGAAGCGCCAGATCCAGCGCATTCTCGGTGCCGCTTTCGTCCCCGAGCGGACCCAGGTCCTCCGGCAGAATCGTGTCGTGCTCGGCGAGGGCCACCGCGCGCTCGATGACGTTCGCGAGCTCTCGCACGTTTCCGGGCCACGAATGACGGCAGAGCAACTTCAGCGCCTTCGCCGAGATGCCGATCAACGGTCGGGCGTGCCGATCGCTCGCGCGGGCCAGGAACGAATCGACCAGGGGCACGATGTCGTCCCGGCGCTCGCGGAGCGGGGGGATCTCGATGCGGACGACGTTGATGCGGTAATAGAGGTCGGGGCGGAACCGCCCTTCGCGGAGCAGTGCTTCGGGGGAGCGATTGGTTGCCGCGATGATGCGCGCATCGGTGCGCGTCTCGGTGTTCCCCCCCAACGGTCGGACGCAACCCGTTTCCAGGGCGTGGAGGAGCTTCGCCTGAACTTCGAGGGACAGCTCCCCGATCTCGTCGAGGAACAGCGTGCCGGATTTGGCCGCGACGAAGAGTCCCACGCGGTCCTCCCGGGCATCGGTGAAAGCGCCGCGTCGCACTCCGAAGAGCTCGCTTTCGGCGAGCGAAGGGGGGACCGCGGCGCAATTGAGCTGCACGAACGGTTCGTCGTGCCAGGGGCTCTGAGCGTGGATGAAGCGTGCCAGCACGCCCTTTCCGGTCCCCGTCTCTCCGGTGATCAAGACGGAAGTCTTGGTGCCCGCGGCACGCCGCGCCAAATCGAGCACCCGCCGCATCGCCGGGCTCTTGGCGACGACCTGACTCGGAGGATCGGACGCCTTCAGCTGCGAGCGCAGCCGAACGACCTCGCGGCGGAGCATGCGCTCGGAGAAAGCGCGCTCGATGGCGTGCACCAGCGCCTCGATCTTGAACGGCTTGGTGAGAAAATCGCACGCGCCCGCGCGGACGGCGGCGACGGCTTTCTCCACGCTTCCGTACGCCGTGATCAGCAACACCAGTTGGTTCGGCTTCGCCTCGAGGACCGCTCGGAGCAGGTCCGAACCGTGGAGCTCGGGCATTTCGACGTCCGTCACGACGAGGTCGAACGACTCCGCCGTGATCCGAGCGAGCGCCTCCACCGCAGACGTGAGCCCGACGGGCGCGTAGCCTCTGGCCGCGAGGCTTTCGCACAGGTACTCGACGACGGCGGGGTCGTCGTCGACCACCAGCAGCCGGGGGCGCTCTGCCGCGTCCGTCTTCATGCGACTCCCGCGAGCGCCCGCGCCGGGGTGGGGACGGGAAGATGGACGACCAAGCGCGCACCGCGCCCGGCGGGGTTCTCGCCTGCGCTCACCGTGCCCCCGTGCTCGACGACGATGGAGCGCACGACGGACAGCCCGAGGCCCGTTCCGCGCGCGGGCCGCTCTCCACCCCACGCACTGAAGAAGGGCTCGAAGATCCGGCCGCGAATGGTCTCCGGAATTCCCATTCCGTCGTCGTCCACCACGATGGCCACCGAAGGCTGGGGCCGAGAATCCGGCGCGCGCGGGAACGACGAGCTTTCGACGGTGAGCCGCACGGTGCCCCCTCGGGGGCTCGCTCGCAGCGCGTTCTGAAGCAGATTCAGCAGCACTTGCTGTAGCTGCGCGGGGTCGCACTCGAGCACCGGAACCGCGTGCACGTCGACGACGAGCGTGACGCCCGCGCGGCGGGCCTGGCACGACAAGAGCTCGACCACGGTCTGGACGGTTTCGCGGACGTCCACGGGGCGAAGCTCCGGAGTCTTTCTGCGGGCGACGTCGAGGAGGCGCTCCACGATGTGGTGTACGCGGTCGGTCTGCTCCACCAGGATGGAGGCGCTGCGGCGCGCGTCGTTCGGAAGATCGGATCTCGCCTCGAGATCCCGCGCGCGCCCGTTCAGCACCTGCAACGGCGATCCGATCTCGTGCGCGAGCGTCGCGGCGAGCTCACCGACGGTGGCCATCCGGTTGGCCCGCTCCATGTCCTGTTCGAGGCGGCTGCGAGCGTCGGCCTCCTGCGTGAGCTGTTGGCGCGTTCGCTCGAGCGCTTCCGCCATGGCGTCGAACTCGCGGGCAAGCTCGGCGAACTCGTCGCGGCCGGGGAGCGCGAGGCGCCCCGAGAGGTCCCCGCCTCGGATGCGGCGCATCTCGGTGATGAAGCGCCGCATCGGATGATGCACGCGCAGCCGCACCACGACCCAGATGCCGGTCCAGAGCGCAGCGATGACGACTCCTATGGAGACCACGGTGGCTCGGAGCTCGGCCTGCAAATCCGCGAGCAGCGCGTTCGACGGACGGAGAATCACGAGCCGCCCGCCACCCGCGGCACGCAACGGTGCGGTGGCCACGAAGTCTCCGGAGGGGAGGTGCTCGCTCTGGAGGGCGTCCGTCCCCGCGCTCGCTCGCGCTACCGAACGAGCGAGGTCGAGGTTCGGTTCGCTGCCGCGCGAGCTGCCGAGCACGGAGCCAGCGCTGTCGAACACGAAAATGTCCACCGCCGGGTCCCGGAGCTCGAGCTGCTCGAGGAGCGCGGCGGCATCGGGCTCCTGACCGTCGCGGACCGCGTTCTCGACGGCGCCGCGCACCGCCGTCGCGAGCAACACGAGCTCACGACGCGCCGCGGACGTCAGGTCGGTCCGCTCCGCGCTCAGCTGAGCCCAACCGTGAACGCCGAGGATGATCCCCGTTAGGCCAGCCAGCCAGATCCCGAGCGAGGTGGCGAGGCGCACAGGTCGGGTGTGTATCCAAAGGAACCATTGGGATAACAAAAGCCAACGGAGAGCGGCCTCGTCGCGGGCCGCAGAAAATAAAAACCAATCGAAATTGCTGGATAAATCGACGATCTGGGCGCAATGGCACGCCGGGTGCTCGGCGGGGGCGCCATGTCGCCCCAATGCTTGGTGAGGCCCATTGCTTCCTCGCTTTCCGTCTTGATGTTCGCCGCCGCTTGCTCGAGCGCGAGCAACGCCAGCCCGAGCGAGCCCTCGCGACCCGAGGCCTCTTCCACACGAGCCGAAGACGGGGTCGTCACCGTGGCGCCGGCGTCCCGAAAGTTCATCCGAGTCGAGCCCGCGGCGCTGATGGACAACGCCGCAGTGCTCCGCGCGCCGGCGCGCGTCGCTTTTCCGGACGGAGCGGTCGCTCGCGTCGGAGCTCCCCTCGCAGGACGCGTGGAGCGGGTTCACGTGAGGACGGGGGACCGCGTTCGTCCCGGAGATCCCCTCGTCACGCTCGATTGCCCCGAGGCGGCCTCGATTCGGGCCGCGCTCTCGGCGGCGCGTGCCGCGCAGCGTGAGGCGCGCGCGACCGTCGAGCGCCACGCGCGCATGATGGAGCGGGGCGTCGGTACCGAGCGCGAGCTGCTCGAAGCCGAGCGGCGTCTGACCGAGGCGGAAGCCGAGCTGTCGCGCGCCCTGGCGGCAGCGCGCTTCGTGGGTGACAACTCCGGAACGACCGTCGTGCTGCGCTCTCCGATCGCGGGGAGCATCGTCGGCCGCAACGTCACGGTGGGAGCAGCGGTCGATCCTGCCTCTGCGCCGCTCGTCGAGATCGGCGACCCGTCGGAGGTCTGGGTCGTCGCCGACGTCTTCGAGCGCGATCTGCCCTGGTTGCGGGAGGGCATGCGCGCAACGGTCGAGCTGTCGTCGCTGCCCGAGCCCCTGTCGGGGAAGGTCGCAGCGATTGGCACCGTCGTCGAAGGGAGCGCCCGCACCGCGCCGGTCAGAATCCTCCTCGAACGCGGCGACGCGCAGCTCCGGCCGGGGATGTTCGGGCGCGCGCGCATCGAGTCGGACGAGCAAGCGCTCGCGCTCCCCGTTTCCGCCGTGCTGATCAAGAATCTGAGCACGGTCGTCTACGTCGAGACGGCTCCGGGCACGTTCGTGCGCCGGCCAGTGGCGATCGGTCGGCCCGTGGACGGCAGAGTCGTCGTGCGCTCGGGGCTCGTCGCGGGGGAGCCGGTCGTCGTCGAGGGCGGCCTGTTGCTCGACGCGGCCGCCGACCAGCTCCTCTAGGTCTAGGGCATCGGAAGCGATCGCATGCTTCGCGCTCTCATCCGCTTTTGCGTCGAGCGCCGGCTGGTCGTGCTGGTTTCGACGCTGCTCGTCGCCGTCTACGGCTTCAAGGCGTACGTCGACACGCCCATCGAGGCGTTTCCGGACGTCACCAACTATCAGGTCAACGTCATCGCCAAGCATCCCGGGCTCGCTCCGGAAGAAATCGAGCGCCAGGTCACGATCCCCCTGGAACGCGCGCTCAACGGCATTCCCGGCATGACGCTCATGCGCAGCGAGAGCTTGTTCGGCCTCTCGCTCGTTTTCCTCGTGTTCGAGGACGACGCCGACGTGTTCGAGGCGAGGACGCGCGTGGTGGAGCGGCTCGCGTCGGCGGATCTTCCCGAAGGCGTGGACGTGAGCCTGGCGCCGGAAGCCACGCCGCTCGGAGAAATCTATCAGTTTCGGCTGCTGAGCGATCGGCACTCGGCGATGGAGCTCCGCTCCGAGCTCGAGTGGAACGTCCGCAAGGTGCTCTTGCAAATTCCCGGGGTCGCGGACGTGGTGCCGAGTGGTGGCTTTCTCAAGGAAGTCCACGTCCAGGTGGATCCGGAGCGGCTGCTCGCTCACGGGCTCACGATCGACGACGTGACGCGTGCCCTCGAGGCATCGAATCGAAACGTGGGCGGCGGTTTCCTCACACACGGTGCCCAGGAGCTGACCATCCGCGGCGTCGGGTACATTTCGGGGCCGGAAGACATCCGCGACGTGGTCGTGCACGCCGAGGGAGGCACGCCGATCACCGTCGGAGACGTCGCACGCCTGGTCGTTTCGCACACCCCGCGCCGGGGCACCGTGGGTTTCGACGGGGAGCGCGAGGCCGTCGAGGGATTCGTGCTGCTCCGTCGCGGCGAAAACCCGTCGCGCGTGCTCGAGGGCGTGCACGCCAAAGTTGCCGAGCTGAATCGAAAGATTCTTCCGGAAGGCATGCGCATCGAGCCGTTCTACGATCGCAGCGCGCTGGTCGAGCGGACGCTCTCGACCGTGCAACACAACCTGCTGCACGGCGCGCTCCTGGTCGTCGGCGTGGTTTGGCTCTTCCTCCGCAGTCTCCGGTGCTCTCTGGTCGTCGCGGCCATCATTCCCCTCGCGCTGCTCACGGCCTTCATCGGCCTCTCGCTGCTCGGGTTGCCCGCGAACCTCGTCTCGATGGGAGCCATCGATTTCGGCATTCTGGTCGACGGCGCCGTCGTGCTGGTCGAGAACGTCCTGCACGAGGCGCGGCGTGAGCCTCCTCGAGACCGACACGAGCTCGCGCGGCTCGTGTTCCGAGCCGCTCTGGACGTCGCCAAGCCGACGTTCTTCGCGATGGCGATCATCATCGCGGCGCTCGTCCCCGTGTTTTCGCTGGAGGGTGTCGAAGGGCGCATCTTCGATCCGCTCTCGATGACGTACGCGTTCGCGCTCGCCGGCGCGCTCGTGTTCGCGTTGACGACGATCCCCGCGCTGTGCGCTCTCGCCCTGAGGCCCCGGGACGTCGCGGTCGAGGAGTCGCGAGCGCTCGGATGGCTTCGGGAGCGATACCGGAGGATCGTCGAGGGGGCGCTGCGGCGGCGCCTGGTCGTCGCAGGGGCGAGCGCCGCGCTCTTGGCGGCCGGCGCGCTGGTCGCGACGCGCCTCGGGACCGAGTTCTTGCCGGAGCTCGACGAAGGCGACTTCGTCGTGTTCGTCGAGATGCCGCCCAGCATCTCGCTCGAGGCGGGTCAGGAAATCCTCGTCGAGGTGCGCCGGCGCATTCTCGCGTTCCCCGAGGTGCTGCAGGTGCTCAGCGAGCACGGCAGACCCGAAGACGGCACGGACAACGAGGGCGTGAACATGAGCGAGACGTTCGTTCGGCTCCGCCCTCCGGAGGAGTTCCGTCCGGGCTGGGACAAGCGGCGCCTGATCGAAGCGATGCGCGTCTCCCTCGCCGAGATTCCGGGGGTCCAGTTCAACTTCTCCCAACCGATCAAGGACAACGTCGAGGAGGCCGTGAGCGGCGTCCGAGGCAAGGTGGTTCTCAAGATCTTCGGGACCGATCTCGAGCGGATGCGCGAAACCCTCGAGCGGAGCATTCAGGCCATCCAGAACGTCCCCGGTGTCGTGGACCTCTCGTTGTATCGCGAGGCCAGCGTGCCGCAGATGCAGGTGATCCTCGATCGCCCGGCGCTGGCTCGGGCGGGAATCACCGTGGATGCTGCCCAGGACGTCATCGAAACGGCCCTCGGAGGGCGGGTCGTGACCGAGTTCTGGGAAGACGAGCGGCCAGTGCCGGTTCGGGTCCTGCTTCCGCGGTCCGAGCGAGACGACGAGTCGCGCATCGGCGACGTCCGCATCCGCGCGGCGTCGGGCGCTCAGGTCCCGCTCCGCGAGGTCTCGCACGTTCGGACGGCCACCGGCAGAGCCAGCATCATTCGCGAGGCGAACAGTCGCATGATGGCGCTCAAGTTCAACGTCCAGGATCGCGACATGGGCTCCGTCGTGAACGACGCGATGGCGGCCGTGGAGCGAGCCGTCGACGTCCCCGACGGACATTTCCTGGTTTGGACCGGTGAGTTCGAAAACCAAGAGCGCGCGATGCGGCGTCTGTCTCTCATCGTCCCGCTCTCGGTGCTGCTCGTGTTCGCATTGCTCTACATGGCGCTCGGTTCGGCGACGAGCGCGCTTTCGGTGTTGGCGACCGTCCCTTTCGCGATCACGGGCGGAATCTTCGCGCTGGCGCTCAGCGGCAACCCGCTTTCGGTCAGCGCCGCCGTGGGCTTCATCACGCTGCTCGGGCAGGTGTGTCTCGTTTCCTTGCTCGTCGTGAGCGCGGTGGATGCACACCGGCTCGGCGGGAAGGATCTCGCCTCGGCGCTGGTTTCGGGAGCGACGGGCCGCCTACGCGCCGTGCTCATGACGGGGCTGCTCGCCATGCTCGGGCTCACGCCCATGGCTCTCGCCACGGGCGCGGGGAGCGAGATCCAGCGGCCCTTCGCGGTCGTCGTGATCGGCGGTCTGTTCACCGCGCTGCCGGTCACGCTCCTTCTGTTACCCGTGCTCTACGCCGCGCTCGCGCGCAAAGCACCGAGTCCGAGCCTCGCGCCGGGGGAGGTGGTCTCGTGCTGAAAACGCTTCTCCGTCGCACGGTGAGGACGGCGGCGCTCTCGGTGGCTCTGGTGCTCTTCGCGTCGGGGGTCCGCGCCGAGTCCCTTCCGCCGCCCGCGCTTCCCTCGAAGATCACGCTGGCGGACGCCCTGGAGCTCTTGCGGAATCGCAGTCCCCGCACACGGGCCGAGCAGGCGCGGCTCGAGGTTGCTTCGGCTGCTCGCCTCGAGGCCTCCGTGTATCCCAATCCGTCGCTGAGCTACGGAGCGCTGTTGCTCTGTCTCTTATTACA
>QGUH01000570.1 GCA_003242355.1 Pseudomonadota bacterium | reverse complement strand
CCCGTGGTGGTGCCGGCCGAGTTCGGGGGGGAGGCCCTCGCGCGAGCGCTGCTCGCCGTGGCCCCGCCGAGCCGCGTGCTCCTCCCTTGCGCGCTCGTTGCGCGCGAGACGCTCCCGGAGATCCTGCGCGCCCACGGGTTCACGGTCGACGTCGTGCCGGCCTACGAGACGCGCTCGGCCGGCGGGGCCATGCGGGAGCGTCTGCGTGCGGCCATCGAGAGCGGCGAGGTCGACGCCGCCCTGTTCACGTCGAGCTCCACGGTGACCGAAACGGTGCGCGAGCTCGGCGACGAGGCGGTCTCGTTGCTCGGCCGCGTCGTCGTGGCGAGCATCGGGCCCATCACCACGCAAACCTTGGAGCGCTCGGGCATTCGCGTCGACGTCACCGCGGAGCGCTACACCGTCGATGGGCTCCTCGACGCGCTCGAGCGGCACTATGCGAGCGCGTCGAGCTCGACCTGATCGCGAACCGCGCTTCCGGCACCCGCTCGCCGCGCTCGAACGGCGCTACGCGAGCGCGCCGAGTCCGGCCCATGGCGACCCGCCTCTCCGCCGTCGAGCAGAGGGGGCAGCGCGGAGGCCTCCGGTGTCGGCCCAAAGCCGAATCGAGCGAAGCGCGTCGCGCTGCCGCAGGGTGGATCAGAGCCCGAGTTGATAGCCCACGGACGGCTGGAAGACGACGTCCGGCAACATCACGTTGAGCGTGAACGCGATCGCCGACTCGTTGCTGAGCGCGTACAGAACGTGTGCCGTCGGCCCGAAGAAGAGCTTCGAACCGGAGTGGTAAGCGGTGAGCTTGCGCCCGAACTGCGCGTACGGCACGAGTTGTGCGTCCGTCATCGCGTTCGCGCACGCGGTGTCCGGGCAATCCAGAATCGTGACCTCGGAGCGCGTGTCCACCTGGGCGAGGCCCAGCGCGATGCCGAGATAGGGCCGCAGGCGCTTCGTCAGGGGATTGTTGGTCAACGAGTAGCCAACGCGCCCTTCGAGGTGAATCGGCAAGAACCCTTCGGGCGCACCGTTGAAGGCGAACCCGAGCCTTCCGCCGGCGAGCAGGCGCCCGAACGCGCGATCGTAGGAGAGCAGCACGCGCATCGTCGACGGACTGAACGCGGAGGACTCGACGTCACCCGCATAGCGCGGATTCGGAGTGCCGCGGTATCGGTTGCCTCCGGCGAAGCACCCCCAATCCTCGGCGTCGTCCGACTCGGAGCCGCACACGCCGACCGCCTCGGGGACGAACCCGAAGTCTACGCCGAAGTGGATCCCGATCCAGTTGTACTTCTTGGGTCCGAGCGATTGCGCCGCCTCCTCGGGATCCGGGAAGTAACACACGCCGTCCCGGCACTCCCCGGATTCACACTCCTTGTCTTCCTCGCACTTCGGCGGGTTCTCGCAGGTGCCGGCGACGCAGGCGAGCCCCTTCTGGCACTCCATCGTCACCACGCAGGCCGCGCCCCAGCCGCGCACGCCGACTCCCTTCTTCGTTCCCGGGCACACGGGCGAGCCGAGTAGATCGCCTGGGCATTCGGTGGGCTCGAAGCAGCGGGCGGGCGGCTCCTTGCCGGGCAGTGCCGGAGGCTGCTCGCTCGTGCTCTCGGCGATCACGACCTTCGTCTCTTCGGTCTTGGCCGTGACCTTGCCCTTCTTGGAGACGCCCTGGACTTGGTACTCGAAATCGCCGACCTTGAGCGTTTCGGAGCACGGGATCTCGATCGTCCACTCGTCTCCCGCCTTCTTCATCCGCTCCGTTTTCCAGCTCTCACCGGGAGGGCGGTAGCGGACCTCGAGGCGCGAAACCTTCCGCTTGACCGTGCACTGGAGCGGCAGCACGCGCCGCGTCTCGACCTCCGGCGGCAGCGGCGTGCATTCGATCGACTTCGTCCCGGGAGCGTCTTCCTTTTCCTCCTCGTCGTCCTCGTCGCGCTTCTTCGGGGTGTCGTCCTCGACCTCGACGGTGATCCCATCGTCGTCGAGCTCGTCCTCGTCTTCGGTGTCGACGACCGGGGCAGGCTTGGGGCGCTTGGCCTTCTTCTTTTTCTTCTTCTTCGTCGTCTTCTTCTTCGTGGTGGTCGTCTTCTTCTTCGGCCGTGCGACCGGCTCCTCTTCCAGCGTCACTTCCTCGATCTCGACGGCACCGAGGGCCGTGAGCGGAAAGACGCAGAGGAGCAGGAAGATGAGCAAGCGGATCGCACGGTGCACGAAGAGTCCTCCAACCGCCGGGAAGGTCCGGGCAAACATCCGCAATCGAGACGGACAGTCGCGAAGTAGGCCGGGCTCCCCGTGGTTTCAAGAGGTTTCACCAGCGTCGCCAATCTGAAGCGGCGCGGCAGCGCGGGAGTTCGGGTGTCCGAATCCGGACTCAGCCCGCGCTCATCACACGATTGCGCCCGGCACGTTTTGCCGCGTAAAGTTGCGCGTCCGCGGCAGCGACCAGCTGCTCTGGAGTCATGTTCGGGTGCGCGCCGAGGGAGGCGCAACCGACGCTCACGGTGACGCGGAGAACACCCTGCTCGGTCGGAATCTCGAGATTCTCGACCAGGGAACGCACGCGCTCGCCCACGATGCGAGCGCCGACGATGTCGATGCCGCGCAGGATGATCGCGAACTCCTCACCGCCGTAGCGAGCGAACAGATCTTCGTTGCGCAAGCTCTGGGCGACCGCGCGGGAAAGCTCGATCAACACTTGGTCGCCGACCGGATGCCCGTAGGTGTCGTTCACGCGCTTGAAGTGATCGACGTCGAAGAGCACCAGCGAGACGTCGCTCTTGTGCCGGCGCGCATAGCTGAGCTCCGCGCGGAGCTGCAGATCGAAATGCTCGCGATTGCGCGCGCCCGTGAGCGCGTCGGTGACGCTGGCCTCGTAGAGCTGGCGGAGCAAGGTCTCCCCGCTCTCGTCCGACACGGCGTAGCGGAACACCGTGGACGGCCCGAACTGGATGAGATCGCCGTCGCGCAGCACGTGTCGATCGATGCGCTTGCCGCCCACGAACGTGCCGTTCGCGCTCTCGGTGTCTTCGAGCACGTACACGCCATTTTCGGGGACGATGCGGGCATGCTTGCGGCTCACGCCGTCGTCGGTGAGAAAGACCTCGGCGTCTTGCGCACGTCCGATTCGGCACGGCTGGGGCGGCAGCCGAAACACGAAGCCGATCTGCGCGCCGTTCACGCGAACCAGCAAGTGGCGATCCTTCGGTTCGCGGCGTCCCCGGAAGGGGAGATCCTTGAGCGTAACGATTGCCGTGCACTCTTCGTCATCGCTGAGCGCGAACGGTTTCGGATCGCGGTCGTCGGGCACGGGGCTTCTTTGAAGCTACTCTTTTCCGCGAAACAGTCCACGACATCGCGGCGGGGGACCGAGGGGGCGCGCTGCCGTGTAGGCCGTCCGGAGCCGAGTCGCTGAGAGTTCGGGTGAACGTCGCACCACCCTGCGAGCGGCGCGGCTTCATCCCGCCGGGTGCTCATGGAAGAACATTCCAACCATTCCGCTTCGAACGTCGGGTGGTTCGACTGGCCGGCGCTTTTGCTCCTTTCCGAGGCACGTGCTCGCGCGACTCGGTTTTCCGCGAGCTTCCGGACCCATCCGCCGGCCTACAGCGGCACACAGCGCTCACTCGTGCCCGCGGGTTCGGCGGACCTTCCCGAAGCACGCCGGGCTCGGCGCCGTCTCGGGCAGAGGGCGCGCAATTCCCTTGCCATCGAGCTCTCCGCGCGCCCGAGCCGTCCCGCCGCCCATCGCGCGTTGCGTACCACGCGGCGCCCGCTCGTGCTCGCGCCCTCGCGAGGGCC
>QGUH01000569.1 GCA_003242355.1 Pseudomonadota bacterium | reverse complement strand
CGCCCCGTCGATCATCACCTCGAAACCGGTCGGGATTTCGGGGGTCTTCGCGACGCGCCGCACTTGCATGCTCACCACCATGCACTGTCGGCCGAACGCCAGGGCCCCCTGACGAATCAAATCCGGGTTGCGCACGGCCATCGAGTCGATGCTGATCTTCTCGGCGCCGGCCTTCAGCACTTCGCGCAAGTCTTCGAGCGACTTGAGCCCGCCGCCCACCGTGAACGGAACGAACACGTGCCGCGCGACCTCGCGCACGGTCTCGATCTCGATTTTGCGCTTTTCGGCGCTCGCCAGGATGTCGAAGAAGATGACCTCGTCGATACCCTGGCGATAAAGGTCCCGGATCACGTCGACCGCGGGCGCCACCGCGATGTTGTCCTGGAACTTCGTGGCCTTGGTGACGGTGCCCTTGACCACGTCCAGACAGGCGATGATCCGCTTGGTCAGCATGGCTCACAGTCGCGCGAAGTTGTCGAGCAGACGCAGCCCGAGCGGACCGCTCTTCTCGACGTGGAACTGCGCCGCGTAGACGTTGCCTTCGGCGACCACCGACGCGAACCGCACGCCGTACTCCGTCGTGCACAGCACGACCTCGGGCCGAGTCGGAACGACGTAGTACGAGTTCACGAAGTAATAGTGGCCCGTCCGCGGGAGCCCGGCGAGCAGCGGGTGCTCGCGCGTCTTTTCCGCGACGTTCCAGCCGATTTGCGGTACGCGCAGCCCTGGGCCGTCGAATCGGCGCACGCGCCCCTCGAGCCACCCGAGACAGGGCACGTCGCCCTCTTCGCTGTGCTCGAACAGGATCTGTAGGCCCACGCAGATGCCGAGGAACGGAATCCGCTCCTCACGCACCCGCTTCTCGATGGCCTTTCGAAGCCCGGTCGATTCCAGGGACTCGAGCGTCGCCGCAGCGGAGCCGACGCCCGGCAGGATCACGCGACCGACCTCGCCGAGCTCCTCGGGCGAGGCGACGAGGCGCGAGGCGTGACCGAGGTGCGTGAGCGCGGAGACCACGCTCGGTGCATTTCCCGCCTCGTAGTCGATGACGCCAATCACCGTCTGCCTCGCTCTCCAGGCGCTCCTTCAAACGCGTGGGGCTCCTCGAAGGAGCCCCATGCGTGCACTCACTCGGACGCGGCGGGCTCTGCCGCCTCGGCCTCGCCGGCCTGCGCGCCCTTCTTCTTCGTCGTCGGACGGCGCGGCGGAGCCGCCGGCCCTTCCACGAACTCGATCAGCGACATCGGCGCATTGTCACCGCGGCGCCGTCCGAGCTTGATGATGCGCGTGTACCCACCCGGGCGCCCGTTGAAGCGCACGGCCAGATCCACGAACACCTTCTCGAGCAAGTCGATCTTCTGCTCCTGCCCGTCCTTCTGAACGACGGCGAAGCGACGCAAGAACTCGCCGACCTTGCGCTGAGCCGCCTCGCGACGGACGCGATCCTCGGGGCTCAGGCGATCGTGCGGCGTGTAGGCGATCGGACCGAGTCGCAACGCACGCGTGATCAGGCGCTCGGCCACGCGCCGAAGCTCCTTTGCCTTGGCCTCGGTGGTTTCGATGCGCTCGTGCGCCACCAAGTTGGCCGTCAACGCGCGGAGCATCGCGCGACGATGGCTCGTGTTGCGGCTGAACTGCCGCCCGGCTTTCCTGTGCCTCATGACTCAGCCCTGTTGCGTTTGCTGCTTCCAGCGTTCGAGCATAGCCGGCCAGTTGTCGAACTTCATCCCCAAGCTGAGACCCATCGTGGCCAGGATCTCCTTGATCTCCTTGAGGGACTTCCGGCCGAAATTCTTCGTCTTGAGCATGTCCTGCTCGGTGCGCTGAACCAGCTCGCCGATCAGGGTGATGTTCGCGTTCTGCAGGCAGTTGGCCGAACGCACGCTGAGCTCGAGCTCGTCCACCGAGCGGAACAGGTTCTCGTTCAGCGGCTGCTCGTCGGCAGCGCTCGTCTGGTACGAGGTCTCTTCCGTCTCCTCGAAGTTGATCCAGATCGAGAGCTGTTCCTTGAGAATCTTGGCGGCGAAGGCGACGGCGTCCACGGGGCGGACCGCGCCGTTCGTCCACACCTCCAGGATGAGCTTGTCGTAGTCGGTGACCTGGCCGACGCGCGCGTTTTGCACGGTGTAGTTCACCTTGCGAATCGGCGAAAACAGCGCATCGATCGGAATGGTACCGATCGGCATCGCCGGATTCTTGTTGCGCTCGGCCGGCACGTACCCGCGACCGACGTTGATGGTCAGCTCCATCGAGAGGGGCCCCTTCTTGTCGAGGGTGGCCACCTGATGCTCGGGATTCAGGACGCTGATGCCGTCCACGAGCTTGATGTCGCCGGCGAGGACCGGACCCGGGCCCTCCTTCTCGAGGCGAACCGTGTAGGTCTTCGGCGCCTCGACCTTGAACACCACCTCCTTGAGGTTGAGGATGATGTCCGTAACGTCCTCGACCACGTCCGGAATGGTCGTGAACTCGTGGAGGGCGCCGTCGAGGCGCACCGCCGTGATCGCCGCCCCCTGGAGCGACGCGAGGAGCACGCGCCGGAGCGAGTTGCCGATCGTGATGCCGAACCCCCGCTCGAGGGGCTCACAGGTGAACTTGCCGTACGAGTCGGTGAGCGTCTCCGGATCGAGCTGAATCGCCTTCGGGCGAATCAGGTCACGCCAGTTGCGGCTCATCAGTTGTGTGACCATGCGTCTTTCCTCGTGTCAGGGGTTTCGCGCGGCCGTCCCAGACGTGGCGGAAACCCGCTTCCGCTTCCGTCCCGCGGCCTGCCCGCGTGTCGAATCCTTAGTACCGTCTTGCGTATCTTCAACCGCTCGGCGTTCCGACCGCTCCGGAACCCGTCATCGGGCTCGTGTCCCGTTCTTCGAAGTCGGCTGTTTTGGGGTTGGAACCCCAAAAACCCAGGGGGGAAGCCCCGCCGAATTCACTCCGACGGGGCGGGGCGGCCCCCCGATGACCAAGCGCTAGCGCGAGTAGTACTCGACGACGTACTGCTCGCGAATTGCCGGCTCGTTCAGCTCGTCGCGAACGGGCATGCCCTTCATCACGCCCGACATCGCATCCTTGTTGACCTCGAGCCAGCTCGGTCGCGGCCGGCTCTCCGCCGCCGCGAGCGCCGCCTGGATGTACGGAATCTTCTTGCTCTTCTCCCGAATCGAAATCACGTCGTTCGGATTGACGCGGTAGCTCGGGATGTTGACGCGCTTGCCGTTCACGAGCACGTGGTTGTGCCGGACGAGCTGACGCCCCTGCGCGCGGCTCGCGGCGAAGCCCATACGGTGCACCACGTTGTCGAGCCGCCGCTCGATGAGGCCCAACATCTCTTCACCCGTACGGCCCGGCAGGCTCGAGGCAGCCACGTAGTAGCGAGAGAACTGCTGCTCGAGCAGGCCATAGATGCGGCGCATGCGCTGCTTCTCGCGCAGACGGAGGCCGTACTCGCTGAGCTTGACGCGCGCCTGGCCGTGCTGGCCAGGCGGATAGGGGCGGCGCGCCACCGAGCACTTGTCGGTGAAGCAACGCTCTCCCTTCAGATAGAGCTTGTTGCCGTGGCGACGGCAGACCTTGCAAACGGGACCGAGGTAGCGAGCCATCTCTTGTCCTCCGTCACACGCGACGCCGCTTGGGCGGCCGGCAGCCGTTGTGCGGGATGGGCGTCACGTCGCGGATCAACGTCACGCGGAACCCGACCTGTTGCAGCGCCCGCAGCGCGCTCTCGCGGCCGGCGCCGGGCCCCTTGACGAACACGGCGACGGAGCGAACTCCGTGTTCCATCGCCCGTCGCCC
>QGUH01000568.1 GCA_003242355.1 Pseudomonadota bacterium | reverse complement strand
TCGTTCGGTGCTTCCGCTCGTGAGCAGGTCGACGACTGCTGCGCCGACCTGCGCATTGTTGGGGAGCGCGCCGTGATCCTCCTCGACGTAATAGGTGGTGGCTCCGGGAAGCTGCGCGAAGGCGAGCGGCACCGTGCCGTCGCCATCGTCGCTGAGCTCGTAGGTGAATTCCTTTTCGTTCAGGGTGATGCCCGTCGCCGTCTCCCGGTTGACGCCGGCGATGAGGTAGAAGCGGCTGTCGGCGTCGGCGAGCCGGGCGCGCACGGAGGCGACATTTTTCAAGAGGGCAAAGTCGGGGCCCGGGCCGCTCCGGGGCCAGCCCTTCGGCGAGAAGAGATCCACCGCGTCGAAGCGCTCCGGCGCGGGAAACATCTGGCAAAGGCCGGGGAACGTCCGGAAAACGAGGCGAGACAGCTCTTCGACGGAGTGGAACGGATCGAGCGCGGCCAGAGCGCGCGCCGTGCCGGCGGTCCCTCGAAGGGCCTGAATCGGAACGAACGAGCCGAAATTCGGCGTGCCCAACATGATGAGGCGCGACACCTTGCTGCCGGCCGGATGCTCGAGCGCGGCGCGCGCGACGAGCCCGCCCATGCTGTGCGCCACGAGCTGCACGCCCGGTTTTTCGGAAGCGAGGCGCTCCGCGAGCGTCGCGCCGAGCTCGTCGATGCTCTTGCGCCAGTCGAAGGGGAAGTAGTCGGCGTCGTACCCGGCGCGCTGCAGCCGAAGCTTGAGCCGCAGGTACGTGAACAGGATCACACCGAGCGGTACGATGCGGTGGCGCGAATCGAGCGCGAGCATCGTCAGGTTGCCGAGCCCGACGTCGAGCGGATCGAGCCAGATGACGTCGTCGAAGGGGCCTATGCGGTTTTCGATACCGAGCGTCGAGCCCATGATGCCGGGAAGGATCAGCACCCGCGGGCCCCCGCGCGTGCGCACGGCAGAGGCTTCGAGCGCGAGCTCGTGGAGCTCGCGATACGCCGCTTCGCCGAAATAGTCTTCGAGCATGCCGGCGTGCGTGCCCGCGCGCAGAGCGCGCTCGACGGCGTCGTTGGCGAGCTCGTATCCGGCTCGGCGCATGGGGGGTTCCGCGGGGGCGCGCCGTGCGGGCCGCTCCGCCCGGGACTTGCCGTTCGACCGCGCCGAGGCTCGTTTTCGCCGTGTTGCCATGACTCCCTCCCCTCCATTCGACGCCGCGCCCCGAAAGCTCGCAAGCATTCAGCTGAAACGAGCGCTACCAGACGGATGCGGTGGGGAGTTCGCGAGCCACCCCGGAGAAAAGGGGGGCACATCGGCGGGGCCCTGCAACCTGGGTCGCTCCCGCACGAACGCGGTATTCACGGGGGCACGGTCATGAGTCGTTGGAGGCTGCGCAAAGCGAGTGAGGCAGGGGTGGCAATTGCCGTGGGCGCGTTTGCGCTCGGCCCGGGATGCCAGCGTGTTTCCGCACCGTCCGCCGAGCCGGTTGCTTCCGGCGCGGCGGCGCCTTCCGCGAGCGGGGGCTCGCGAGTGGACGCGGTCGTCGCTCATCCGGTGTCGACCGAATCCAGCGCGGCTGCGCTCGGGGCGACCGCGAGCGCACCGACGAGCGCTGCCCCGGAAGCGTTGCTCGGCGTCGCCCGGCCACCGGATGGTGGCGATCCTGCGACGGCGAACGCGGCGCCCGCCACGCCGACCGAGCCGTGCGACCCCGAGCGCAACTGTTGCCGAACGGACGCGGACTGTGTCGCTCTCGACAAGGTTTATCCGTGTGAATGCCCGCCCTGTGGGAAGCAGAAGCGCTGGGCGTTGAACCGCATGGGCTACGAGCGACACCGGGCCAAGTGGGCAAGAGCACGGTGCGTGAAGCGCGTGTGTCCCGCGTGTTCCGGGAGCTATTTCGGAACTGCGGTCTGTCTCGCGGGGCGCTGCACGATTCGTTGAGTAACGAAAAACGTGCGCTTCGTGCACGGCGAGCGCGTGTGCCACACGGTCGTCGGACGGTTTCGTTCCCCGTTCCGACGAGAACGTCGGCTCCGCGCGCGTTTCGAACGCGGTCTTGCTCGAGATTTTCGTGCGGTTGCCGTTTTCGGCGGCTTTCGGGCGCGGTGGCACGTTGCTTGCTGGTGCGACGAGTGCCGTGAAAGACCCGCAATCCGATCTGGTGGACTACGTCGCCGAGCACCTCGGGATCGACCGGAGTGAAGCCGTCTCCGACCTGGGGGACTGTTTGTCTACTTACGAGCAGATGGGCCCCCGGGGAATCAAGGTGCTCAGGCGGGTTAGGGGGCAGGGCGTCCCGGATTGGGGCCCAAGCGCCGGGGCGTCCACCTGCACCGGAAAAAAGGGCGCAGGAGGGGCTGCGCGGCAGGTGCCGCGGAGGGGGAACATCGCAGGGGGAGACCGCGGAGCTCCCGGGACGGGCTGCCGGACCGCGGGGCCGAAGGCCGTGCAGGACTGGTGCACGCGAGCTGCTTCGAGGCAGCCACCTCCCATGCACCATCCGCGACCTTGCCGGTGGGGGTTTCGCACAGGCGCGTGAGAGGGGGAACTCGCGATTTGCGACGTTGCCGGTGAGGGCTCGCGCAGGCGTCGTGAGAGGAGGGGGGGGACACGCGATTTGCGACGTCGCCAGTGAAGGGTTCGCGCAGGCGTCGGGAAGAGAGCGGGACTCGCGAGCCGCGACTCGGTTGGTGAGGGTCTGCGGCTGCGTTCGAGGCAGCGGGCCGCGAATCAGCGATCCGCGACCTTGCCGGCGAGGGTATCGCGGAGGCGGGCGACGAGCGGGCGGCGGGATTTCGGGACGTCTTGCTCGCGGCTGGCGAGGGGCAGCGGCGTGAGCCACGGGCCCGCGAGGGGCGAGGCGCAGCGCTTGCCGAGGACGAGGACCTTGAAGAGGGGGTTGCCCAAAAACTCGGCGGTGGCGTTGTCGTGCAGGGCTTCGGCGAGCAGCGCGCGCAGATCCGCGCCGGTGACGTCGCGCTCGGGGCCGAAGTGCAAAAGCTCGAGGCCGGCTTCGCGTCCGGCGTTGGCGAGCGCCGTGAAGTTCACGTCCGCGGTCATGTCCTGAGTGCCGGGCGCGGAGTAGGGGTCGTTGGGGCGCGGTACGTAGTCTTGCCACTCGCCGTAGACACGGAAGGGGAAATCGCCGCGGCGGGCACACTGAACGAGGCCCCAGGCGGACTCGCCGTAGTCGATGGTGACGATGGCGCCGGCGCGCAACGCGGCGCCGAGCTCGCGCATGAAGCGATCCGCGTGCGTATTGAGGTAGAGCACGACGCCCGAGTCCTCGGCGGCGAGCGCGGTCGCGTAGTCGGCGGCGTTGACGGCCAGGTGCGCGGCGAGCTCCGGGATCTTCGCCGCGGGCACGTATACCTCTTCGAACCACAGCGCCGAGGCCAGCAGCGCGTCCCGTCGTTCGACGGGCAGCGCGAAGAGGGCGGGCATCACGACGGCGAAGGTTTCCGCGTCGAGGTAGCGATCGTCGGGATGCTCGCGAAATCCGAAGGTGGCCCGTACCGTGGCGTCGGCCGCGGTGATGCGCCGAGCGAGCGAGTCTCCGAGCACGTCGACGAGCGCGCTCTCCACGCGCGGGACGACGAGCGCGGCGAACGCGTGCCCGTCGGCGGTGAGGGTGAGCTTGTGAACGCCGAACGCATCGGGAACTTCGTTGGTGACGACGAAGCCCGTGATGCCGTTCGGGAAGTCGCGCGCGAGCGCTGGGCCGGGAGCGCGGGCGGCGCCTTCCACGACGCGCGCGGCGGCGCCGAGGGGGGGGCGCGGCTTTTCTCGCAGGGAGGGGGAGATCTGTTATATG
>QGUH01000567.1 GCA_003242355.1 Pseudomonadota bacterium | reverse complement strand
GCCCAGTACTGGGTGTAGCCGGTCTCCAAACCCGAGAACATCCAGATGGCGCCGGCGCTGCCGGGCTCGGTGTAGTGGATGCCGTCGACGACCATGTCGGTGAAGACGTGGTCGTGGCCGTAGAAGAAGATCTGTACGCCGTGGTCGAGCATGAGCCGATGCACGATGGCCTGCTCGCCCACGTTCGCCGCTTGACCGCCGCCGCGGCCGTACGCGCCGTTGATTTCGTCTCCGGCCTTTCCTCCCACGGCGTGGTGAATGACGAGGAAGCGCCACTTCGACGTGGCGTTCTTCAAGGTGCGTTCCAGCCACTCGAGCTGCTCTTGCCCGAGGGTCCAATCATCCGGAACGCCGGGATTGAAGGAGAGCAAGTGCGGCGTCGGCGTGTACGTCATCACGTTCAGCACGACGAAGAGCGCATCGCCCCACGTGAACGCGTAATAGTCTTCCCAGGCGTTGCCGCCCTCGGGGTACGTCGTCGGCTTGGGGCCGGGCACGTAGAGCAGGCGTTGTTCGCGCGACCACGCGATGGCTTCGGCAGGGAAGTCGCCGTTCTCGCCGTCCCAGTTGCCGATGGTCGTAAAATGCGCGGAGTTGCGGAGCGCATCGCCGAGGCCCCAGCGGTAATTCAGGTAGGCCAGGCGCGTCACGGAGCCGTCGGGCGGCGGTGAGTTGAAGCCGTACTCGTGGAAGTCGAGCATGTCACCGAGGTTCAGGACGAAGTCCGGCGACATGGCGGCGATCTCGGCGCCGACGGCCCGAAGAATCGTCTCGTCTCCTTGGTTGTGATACGCGAGGTTCGCTCCGATGTGCGGGTCGCTGATCAGCGCGATGCTGTAGGACGCGCCCGGCGGCCGTTGCGTGACGACGCTGCCCTCGTAGAGCAGCTCCTCACCGGCTTCCTCCGCATCCGTGGCCGCTACGACGACCTGGTACTCGTAGCGCGTGCCCGCATCGAGCCCGTCGAAGTGAAATTCGGCGAGATCGCTGGCGAGCACCATCGGGGTTTTCGGCTCGCCGTAGTCCTGTTCCCCTTCGGCGCGAATGCGCACGAGCAGCTTTTCGGGATCTCCCTGCTTCAAGACGACGCTGATGCCGAACCCCTGGGCCGTCGGCGCGAAGGCGAGGGGAGCGCCCAAGAGCTCGAATGCGTCCTCTTTAGCGGAGCCCCCCGAGCCTGCCGAGCCCGCGTCGCCGGCAGCACCGGATGCCGCGGTACCCGCGGACCCCGCGATCCCAGCAGAACCACCGGAGTCGCCACTCCCAGCCGTGCCTCCCGCGCTGACCGTGCCCCCCGATGCACCGCCGCTGTTCGATCCTCCGGACGTGCTCGTCCCCGTCCCGCCGGTACCGCCCGCGGTGTTCGACGGGGGGCCGACCTGCTCGTACGGGTTCCGACCTCCGGGATCGCAGGCCAGGAGCGCGAGCGCTGCGGCGAACGCAACGGGGGAGGGCTCGAATCGCGGGCGAAAGAGTCGAGACATGCGGCGGAATCCGGAGAGCGCAGGGGCGATCACGGGTGTGTCCCTCCGCTTCGTCGAAGGCTTTTTCGCACGACGGGTTTCGGAGGTCATCCGGATTTTGCGGGGGCGCGCCGAGTCGCGGGCGGGCCAACCGCCGTCACCGTCACGCGGCGGAGGCTATCCGCATTTTTCGCGTGCGCGCGGACGAAGGGGCGTGCGTGAGCATTTCGAGGGGCGAAGGGACGCTCGCGTCTCCGTAGAAGTCCGCGCGTCTTCCCGGCGGGCTCGAAGCACGTCACCGCGAGCGGGCGCCCCGTCCGCGAGTCGGTCAACGAGCCGTCCGGCTTTCGTTGCGCTTCGGATGTCGACCACGGTGCAACTCTCCATGGGCTCTGAAAACTCGGTTTCGGTGTCGCCGTTTCAGGACTGGACGAGGAAGCGCTTCAGGCGCTCGACCACGAGCGGCGGGATGCCGTGGCCGCCCTCGAAGGGAACCCAGGTGACGTCGATGCCGTGCGCAGAGAGCATTCTCGGAATGCTCTCGCCCGCTGCGAACGGCACGACGGGATCCTGACGGCCATGGGCCACGAGCACGGAGGGGCGCGGACGGCGCGCGCTTCGGAGCGCAGCGAGCGAGTCGGCGAGGAGCGCGCCGGAGAGCACGGCGACGCCGTGGACGGCCGGGTCGCCGTGGAGCGCGACGTCGAGCGCGAGCATCGCGCCTTGGGAAAAGCCAGCCAACACCGTGCGCTCCGGCGCGTACTGCTCGATGGCGCCGCGGAGCAAGCGCTGCACGGCCGTGCGCGCCGCCGAAACCGCGGGATGGGGACGATGCCCGGCGGGGAGCTCGTCGCTCCACGCTTGTTTGGGGCGATCCCCGCCGTCGAGGTGCCACCACGCGCGACCGCCGCGCGCGCGCTCGAGCGGCGCTGCCGGAACGACGAACCGCGCGTCGGGGTGTGCGAGGGCACGCGCGAGGGGTACGAGATCGTCTCCGGGCGCGCCCCAACCGTGCAACAGAACGGCGAGGACTCCACCTTGTCCGGTGCGCGTTCCCACGGTGACCGCGTCGAGCGGCGCGAGTGCGGGCGCTTCCCGTTCAGCATCGGCGAGAGGGCCGTTCGAACCACTCGTGGCCGCCCAGGGCCCGCCCGCGGCGCTACTCGGTGGCGCCTTCCCACCGTCGGTCGGTGGCGACTCTCCGCTGCGGCAGGCGAGCAGACGCAGCGCGAGCGGTGCGAGCAGAACGTCACGTCGCGAGAGCAGCCGGAACGCGCGCAGCTTCGAAGGGCCGGGCATGCCGCCGAGCGTAGCGTCTCGAGCGACGAACGGTCGGAAACGCGCCGAAGTACGTGGAAGACGGCGTCGAACGGAGCGCCCGGCATGGGAAGGGCGGCTCGAAGACCCCTGCAAACGACCCGAGAACGCAGATCCGTCCAACGAATCGGGGTTCCAAATTGGCGCGATGAACCGTTGGGAACGCGTCGAAGCGCGGGTGCGCGCACCGGCGAGAAAAGGCTAGAACGCCGGGCGGGCGGAGCGAGTGGGGTCAACGGACCGCGCCGGCGACGGGAGCTCGACGGGAAACGCAGGCTCCCGACATGAGGGACACGCCGCGTGGTGGACTCGGACTGCCGCCCGCACCGGGTTGCGGCATCACGGTGACGCCGCTCTGCGAGAGCACGGCGCACCCGGGAGCCGGGTCGGTGGACCGTCTCGGTTCCGGCTCGGGACCGACGAGCGCTTCTTGCCACTCGACGTCGTTGACCGAATAGCACTGTTTTCCGTACTTCGGACCGATCTGGCAGTACTGCTCGCTACACGCGGCGAGCACGAGGGGGATGGCCATCGCGCCGAACGCGGCCACTCGAACGACCATGCCGGGCGAAAAGCAAAGAGCGCGCCGACTCCGCGTCGTCGAAGAATGCAGAGAAACGGAGCGCTTCGCGTCGAGATCTCGAGGCGTCGGCTTCACACTGTCGTCGTGCGGCAACGGGCGGCTCAGGTCGGCCGCGATCCGCGTCTCGCGGCGAGACACGCCGTGGCCCGAGCACCCGCCAGCACGAGCAGAACGATCCCGAATCCGGAAATCGCGACGAGGTGCGGCGCTTCGGGACGCATCTCCGTGTCCGGGAGCAAGAGGGGAGGCAGCGGGGGGAGACTCGGCAGAATGCCGTGCCGCATGAGCTCGAGCGAGTAAGCGCGAACGAGCGCGACGGCCGCGCCGTGGTAATCCCGGTTTTTCAGGAACCGGCCGTGAACCCGCGCCGCAGCCGCCCCCCCTCGACCTCCGGCCTGAGCGCTCGGGTCTCGTTAGCACGAACGATCACG
>QGUH01000003.1 GCA_003242355.1 Pseudomonadota bacterium | reverse complement strand
GACGAGCAAGACGCCGATTTCACCGCGGTAGTCCGCGTCGATGGTGCCCGGAGCGTTGACCATGGAGATTCCGTGGCGGAGCGCGAGCCCGGAGCGGGGACGGACCTGCCCCTCGTAGCCTTCCGGGATTTCGAGCACGAGCCCCGTGGGCACGAGTCGGCGCTCACCGGGCGCGAGCACGATGGGCTGTTCCAACGCCGCCTCGAGATCGAGCCCCGCGGCGCCCGTCGTTCGGTATTCGGGGAGGCCGACGCGAACCGGGCCCGTTCGGAGCACTCGCACCGTCACTTCGTGCTGCATGCTCTCCGATTACCGCGGACGGCTCGACGTTTCGAGCCGATGCCGCTGGAAAATCTCGTCCGCCATCGCGGCGAGCTTCTGGGCTTCGCGCAGGATGTCGGCGTTGTTCCGGTAGTGGGGTGAGCGCTCCACGAACGCCGAGAACGCGCGATAGCTCTTCGCCACCTCGATCTCGTTGCCGATCTCCTTGCAGATCGCGATCGAGCGCAGAAAGTAGTCGACCGCGCGAAGCTCGTGCCCATCGCCCCAAGCGCCCGCGCCCGTGACCTCGCCGAGCGTCCTCAGCGCGACCGCCAGGTGCGGCTTGCTCCGCACCTGTCCGAACAGATCCACGCTGCGCTTGATGGCTTCGCGGGCCTTCTTGAGCTCGCCCTTGGCGAGATACGCCTTGGCGAGACCTCGTTTGGCCTCGCCGAGGTGCAGCTTGTCGCCGACCTCTTCGCAGAGCTCCTCGGCCCGCGTGAAGACCTCGAGCGAGCGGTCGACGCGTCCCAAGCGAAGGTACGCGTCGCCCATGTTGATGAGCACGACCGCGATGCGATTGTGCTCGCCGATCTCGGAAGCCGTCGTGTACGCCTCCTCGAGCAGCTCGAGCGCCCCCCGCGGGTCTCCTTGATCGAGCGCGAGCTCCGCGAGCTCGTTCAAGCTCTCGACGATACCGAGCGGATCGCCGAGCTCACGGCGGATGGTCAGCGCCGCCTCGAGCGCTTCCCGCGCCTTGCCGACCCGCCCGTGATCGCGCCAAACCAGGCCGATGTTGTTCAAGCTGAGCGCGATGGAGCGACCGTCCCCGATCTGCTTGCGCATCTCGAGCGCTTTGCGCATTTCGTCGAGCGCCGCCCGGTATTCCCCGCGCATCCAGAGGAGCTTTCCGATGTCGTCGCGACAGCTCGCGACGCCGCGCGTATCGTTGACGCTCTCGAACAGATAGAGCGCCGTCGTGAGGTGCTTCTCGGCCAGCGCGAACGAGCCCGTATCCCGGTGCAGGCGACCGATACGGTTGTGGGCCGCGCCCCCCTTCGACGGCAGCCCGAGGCGGTAGGCAATCGCGAGCATCTCGCGGAAGGCGGCCAGCGCCTCGTCCGTGCGTCCGAGCAGCACGAGCAGTCCACCGTGGTCGTGGAGGGCTTCGAGACGTCGGCGCGCGTCCGCGCCGCCGAGGAGCTCGAGCCCCTTCTTGTAGTATTCGTCCGCGCGCTTCGCCGCGAAGTGATCTCGGGCGATGCGCCCGGCGTCGAGGTACGTGAACGCCGCGCTCATCGGGGAGCCCGCGCGCTCGAGGTGTCGCGCGAGCATCGCCGTGTGCTCTTCCTGATTTCTGACGCCCGCTTTCTGCGAGAGCCAATCGGCGATGGTTTGATGATAGCGCCGAGCTGCCGCCACGGGCGTGAGCCGGGCGATCGTCTCGCGCTCGAGGTTGTGCTTGAAGACGTACTCGACCTCGTCCGAAAAACTGCTGTCCGGGAGCCGGAGCACGTAGTCGCGCGCAACCAAACCGTCGAGCACGCGCTGGGTCGTCTCGACGTCGGCGCCCGCTTCTTCGTTCCAGAACTCCGGTGCCTCGCGATCGATGCGCAACAGCGCGACGAGCCCACCGAGCCAGAACACGCTGCCCATCGCCGCGGCATGCTCGAGCAGGCGCCGCTCGCTCGGCGACAACGCGGCGATACGCACGGAAACGGCGTCCTCCACCGTGAGCGGCAGGCGCGCTCCCCCCAATCGTTCGAGGTCGACGCGCCATTGCCCCGGCGCTTCCGGATCGTCTCGCAGCACGCCTGCGTCGAGGAACACCCGCACGATGTGCTCGAGCAATCCGGGAGCGCCGCCGGCCATGTTCACTCCGGCTTCGATGAGCCGCGCCGGGGGCCCACCGCGACACGGGGCGAGCAGCTCGCGCAACAGCGTGATCGAGTCTTCTTCCGTGAGGGGCCCGACTTCGAGCACGCGGTGGCGGCTGCCGCCGCGCTCGGTCCATTCGGGGTGCCGGCTCAAAAAGTCGGGGCGCGCGGCAGCGAGCACGAGAATCCGCCCACGCAGACCGTCGAGCAAGTGCTCGAGCAGCTCCACGGAGTCCTCGTCCATCGCGTGCAGACCGTCGAAGATCAGACAAATCGAGCGGTGCGTCGCATCGGCTTCGATGAAGCTCCGCAGCACGGTACGGCGCAGCGTCCGCGCCTGCGTCGCATCGTCGAGGACCGCACGCGTGAGTGGCGTCCCCGGGAATTCCACCCCCATCAGCTCGCCGAGAAAGTAGCAGACGTCGCCGACGCGCCGATCGCCGAGCACGGCGCTTACCTGTTTGCGAATCTCCGCGCGGGCGGCCTCGGGCGCCCGGAGGTCTGCGAGGCCGAACCGGGACCGCAGGAGTCGCGCGAAAGCGCCATATGCCGACCCCTCGCGGCCGGGCTCTCCTCGGTACACACAGGCGCCGAAACGCGACCCTCGGATGTCCGAAGCCAATGCGTCGATGAGGGCGCGCTTGCCGATGCCCGCGGGGCCGACCAGCGTCACGATGCGCGGTTCGTTGGCCTCGAGGGTCTCGCCGTACGTGCGCCGGAGCACGGCGAGCTCGTCGTCGCGGCCGACCAGCAGGCGGGCGGCCGAAACGGGCGCGGGCAGGGCGTTCATGGCGCGCATCCTGCCCGGGCTCCGAGGCCGTCTCAAGCGCTCCGGCGATCCGGAACGAAGGACGTCGGCCCGCGGGTATATCGAATGCTGCGCTGCGGCGCACGCGCCGGAGCATCCTTTTGGGAGGTGACGGCCCGGTAGGCAATGGATTAGAGGCTCTTCCGCCCTTTTGCTACCCTCGTCACACCCAGTGGCTCTCCCCGAGCGGACCCCAGCACAATCCACCAGCGCCGAGAAGCGTTCCGTCGGCAAGGGGCTCTTCCGAAAGTGCTCCGGTTGCGGCGCGCTCTCCACGGCCGAGGAACTCAAGGCCCGTTGGCACGTGTGTCCCGCGTGCGGCCATCACCATCCCATGTCCGCTCGCGAGTGGCGGGCGCTCCTGCTCGACGAGGGCAAGCTCGAGCTCTGGGACGAGCACATTCAGCCCGCGGACCCGCTCAAGTTCGAAGACGGCAAGCCCTACGAGGAGCGTCTTCAACGAGCGCGGACCGCGACGCAGGCGAGCGAGGGCATCGAGATCGGCTCTGCGCGGATCGAAGGGCGCCGCATCGCTTACGGTTGTTTCATCTTCGGCTTCATGGGGGGCAGCATGGGATCGGTCGTTGGAGAACGGCTCACTCGGCTTTTCGAGCGCGCCACCTCGGAACGGCTCCCCGTCGTGCTGCTGCATGCGTCCGGGGGCGCCCGCATGCAGGAAGGAATCTTGAGCCTCATGCAGATGGCCAAATCCGTGTCCGCTTTGCGGCGTTACCGAGAAGTGAGAAAGCCGTTCGTGAGCGTGCTGCTGCATCCGACGACCGGTGGCGTGGCGGCGAGCACGGCCTTTCTCGGAGACGTGAACCTCGTCGAGCCCCGAGCGCTCGTCGGCTTCGCGGGACCGCGGGTTATCGAGAGCACGCTCCGGACGACACTGCCCGAAGGGTTCCAGCGTGCCGAGTTCTTGTTGGCTCATGGCATGGTGGACCGGATCGTCCCGCGGCTCGAGCTTCGCCCGACGCTCCGCACCCTCCTCACGCATCTCGGGGGCGCGAGCGCGTGACGGACCTCAAGGCCACTCTCGAGCGGCTCTATTCCCTGATTCCTCGCGGTCGGAAGCTCGGCCTCGAGCGCGTGCAGGCGGCTTGCCAGCGCTTTGGGAATCCCGAGCGCGCCTTCACGGCGGTGCACATCACCGGCACGAACGGCAAAGGCACGGTCGCCGCGTTCGTGGCCTCGATGGCGCGGGCCGCGGGGTTGCGGGTGGGCCTCTACACGTCACCCCACCTGCACCGCTTCGCCGAACGGATCAACATCGACGGCGCGCCGATCGAGGAGCGCATCCTGATCCCGCTCCTCAATCGGGTGATGGACGTCGCCCCCGATTTGACGTTCTTCGAGGTCGCGACGGTGGCGGCGTTCATCGCGTTCCGCGACGCCGGAGTGCAGCTCGCCGTGCTCGAGGTGGGCCTCGGTGGCCGACTGGACGCGACGAACGTCATCCCGCCGCCCCGGGTGGCGGCCATCACGCGCGTCTCGTTCGATCACATGGCCGAGCTCGGGGACACGCTCGGAAAGATCGCGACGGAAAAGGCCGGGATCATCAAACCCGGTTCGGCCGTGGTCATCGGCAAGCTGCATCCGGAGGCCCGCGCGGTCGTCGAGCAGCGCGTCCAGGAAGTCGGGGCGCGCCTGGTCCCGCTCGGTTCGCCCGAGCCGATTCCGGGCACCCCGCTCGCCTACCCCCGTGTCGCGCTCGTGGGAACCAACCTCGCGGTCGCGGTCACGATTGGGCGCGAGCTCGGTTGGTCTCCCGAGGTGCTCGCCCGCGGCGTCGAGGCCACGAGTTGGCCGGGACGCAACGAGTTGTTGCACCGCAACGGGCAGGAGCTGACGCTGCTCGACTGCGCTCACAATCCCGACGGTACGGTCGCGCTCTCGCACTCGCTCGATCCGACGGTGCTCGCCGACATCGAATCCCGGCGTGAGATCGCCCTCGTTTTCGGTGCGCTGAACACGAAGAACTGGCGCTCGATGCTCAAGCGGCTCGAGCACGTGGCCGGTCACCGCGTCTTCGTCGCGCCCCCGATGAGCAAGGCCGTCGATCCCGAGGAAATGCGCAGGGTGGCGGGCGGCGAAGTGGCGCCCACCATCGAGGCTGGCCTCGAGCGGGCGCGTGCCTTGGTGGGTCCGCGCGGCCTCGTCGTGGTGACGGGCTCCACGTTCCTCGTGGGCGCCGCACGGGCGCTGCTGCTCAACCTCCCGACCGATCCGCCCGTGGATCTCTGAGCTCGGGGTTCACCCGAGACTGGCGGGGGCGCGCCCGCCTTCGGGGAGCCGAGCGCTCGGGCACGCGCGCGAGCACGATGGGCGCGTGCCGAACGGACGCGATTCGAGCGGCTCAGCGCCCCCGCTCGCGCTCGAGCATGTGCTTGAGCAGGCGGCGGCGCTCTGGATCGGCGGAGGCTGCCGCTCGAGCCATCGCGCGGTGGACGGCTTCCTGGCTCTTCGTCGTCTCCGCCCGAAGGCGCGTGAGCGCCCGTTCGAACGCCTCCGGATCGTACGGCTCGCGCTCGAGCGCTGCCCGCGCCTCGGCGCGTGCGGCCGCGACCTGCTTGCGGCGCTCGCGGAGCTCCTCGCGGTGCGGCGCGAGCACCTCCCCCGCGATGCGCCGCGCGTGAGGCGGCTGTGGCCCATGGCGCGGGCTGCCCGGCATCTCGAACGGCGGCTTTTCCCGAGGGGAGCCCGCCAGGTAGCTGCCCACGAGCACGCCTCCGAGCAAGAGGTTCAGACCCACGGAAAGCGCGAGCCAGAGCAGCGGTCGACCGAGGCGCATCACGGGACCTCCTCGAGCACCGCGAGCTCGCCCGCGGCGAGCTCGACCCAAGCTTCCGAGTCGTCGAGCCCGTTGCCCTTCGGCACGCCCTCCAACTGCCCCGCCGTCCCGGGCCCGACGGCCGGGGCCGCCGCCCAGCCCACGGCCGGAACGAACCACGCGCGCAACCAGGCCCGGCGCGGTCGGATCACCCGCTTCGGGACGTCGAGCAAGCGTCGCTCGAGCGACGACGGCACTTCGGGCACCGCGAGCGCTTCGAACGCAGCGTCGAGCTCGGCCTCCGCGGAGAGCACGCGCGACAGCTCCGGACGCGCTGCGAGCAGGGCGCGAGCGGCCGCGCGCTCCGCCTCGGGCCAGCGCTCGATCCGGCTACCGTAGGCCTCTGCGAGATAACGAAAGCGTGATTCGGTCATGGGTTGGCTCATGGCTCATTCCGCCTTCTCGCCGTACGCGGCGAGTCGCGCCTTGAGCGCGCGGCGCCCGCGAGCGAGCAGCGATTCGAGTGCTTCGGCGCTCACTCCCAGCACCTCCGAAGCTTCGGCGCCGGACAGTCCTTGCAGGTGCACGAGCGTGAGCGCCGCGGCTTGGCGCTCGGGCAACCCGGCGAGGGCCGCCTCGAGTGCTTCCGCGCGCTGCTTGCGATCCACGAGGACCGTCTGGGAAATCGAGGCCGGAGCGGGTTCGGTGTCCGCATCCGGCAGCGCTTCGACGCGTCCGCGGGCGCGCAGGCGGTCGACGGCGAGATTGTGGGCAATCCGGAAGAGCCACGTCGTGACCCGCGCGGTCGGTTGGTATTCGGCCGCGCGGAGCCACAATCGGAGGAAGGTCTCCTGGGTGACGTCCTCCGCTTCCGCCGGGTCGCGCACGAGGCGTACGACGAAGTGGTGGATCCTGGGAGCATGACGTCGCACGAGCTCCTGGTAGGCGCCCTGGTCGCCCTCGGCGACGGCGAGTACGAGCTCTGCATCATCCGCCGAGGGCTCCGAGCCTTGCCATTCCATGGGTCACGCGCGGACGGCGCGGTCAGCTCTTCTTCGGGTGCTTGCCGGGGCCGCGATGCATGCGGAACTCCTCCTTCGTGAGGACGCCATCGGAGTTCTTGTCAGCGGCTTTGAACCAGGTGCGCGCTTGCGTCTCCATTTCGGAGAGCGTGATCTTGCCGTCTTTGTTCGCGTCATTCTTCTCGAAGAACCGCGCGAATCGCTTCGGTGCTTCGTTCTTGTCGATCACGCCGTCCCGGTTCGCGTCGAGCCGCTCGAAGCGCTGCTTGACCCCGGCGAGGTGCTCGTCGAGCGAGACCTTGCCATCCTGATTGGCATCGATCTTGCCAACTTTGCCGCCTTTGCCGCCACAGGCCAGGGCGGCAGCGGTGACGGTCGAAGCGAGGGTCAGGGCGAGCACGATGGGCAACTTCTTCATTACTTACTCCTTCGAATCGCCGGAATTTGTCCCGGCTCACCCTCGTCAACGAGCGAGCGGGCACGATCCGTCGCGGAAATTTTCCGCCTCGACTGGCCTCCGGGCCTAACCGGGCCCCAACGGCAATGGCTCCCGGTGCACTACACTCCCCCGCAACATGCCGTCGTTCGACGTGGTTTCCAAAGTGGATTGGTCCGAGGTCCAGAACGCGCTCGGTCAAGCCGAGCGCGAGATCGGGCAGCGCTTCGACTTCAAGGGCACGGACACGAGCATCGAGCGCCAACAGAACTCGATCGTGATCCTCTCGAGCACCGAGGAAAGGGCCCGCGCAGCGCTCTCCGTCTTCGAGGAGAAGCTCGTGCGGCGCAAGGTGAGCTTGAAGCACCTCGACCGCAAGGATCCCGAGCCCGGGCCGCGCGGCTCGACGCGCCTCACGGTGCACATCAAAGAGGGCATCGAGCCGGAGAAGGCCCGGCAAATGGTCAAGATCATCAAGGACTCGAAGATCAAGGTGCAGCCCGCGATTCAGGAAGACACGCTGCGCGTGAGCGGCAAGAAGCGGGACGACCTGCAGGCGGTGATTCAGCTCTTGCGCTCGGCGGAAGGTCTCGATATCGAGCTCCAGTTCGTAAACTTCCGAGATTGAGTGGGTCCGCCCGCTCCTGCCATGTCGCAAGAACGCAAGTACTTCGGGACCGACGGCATTCGCGGCCGCGCAAACGTCGCTCCGATGACGCCCGAGCTCGCCCTGCGCCTCGGTCGCGCGCTCGCTCACGTCGCCAGCAAGCACCGCAATCGCTCGGCGCCACGGATCGTCATCGGCAAAGACACGCGCCTCTCGGGCTACATGCTCGAGACCGCCCTTTCGGCAGGCATTTGCGCGATGGGGGGTCGCGTGATGCTGACCGGACCGATTCCGACGCCCGCCGTCGCGAATCTCACGCAGAGCATGCGCGCCGACGCCGGCGTCGTCATCAGCGCGAGCCACAACCCCTACGACGACAACGGCATCAAGATCTTCGGACCGGACGGGTACAAGCTTCCGGATCACGAAGAGCTCGCGATCGAGCGCCTGCTCGACGGCAACGAGCTCGACGCTCTCGGCCGTACGGGGGCGGCCGTCGGGCGCGCCGAGCGACTCGACGACGCGGCGGGGCGCTACGTCGTCTATGCGAAGAGCACGTTCCCGCGCGAGCTCACGCTCGACGGCGTGCGCATCGTCGTCGACGGTGCCCATGGCGCCGCGTATCGCGTCGCCCCGGAGGTTTTCGCGGAGCTCGGCGCCCGCGTGTTCGCCGTGAATTGTCGACCGAGCGGCACCAACATCAACAAGGGCTGCGGCGCGCTCCACCCTTCCCACGTCGTCGCCGAGGTGCGCCGGCGCGGCGCCGACATCGGCGTCGCTCTCGACGGCGATGCCGACCGCGTCATCTTCGTGGACGAGAAGGGTGAGATCGTGGACGGCGACGCGATCCTCGCGCTCTGCGGCATCACCCTGCTCCGCGAGCGTCGGCTGAAGAAGCGCACCGTGGTCAGCACGGTGATGAGCAACATGGGCCTGGAGCGAGCGCTGGAACGGGAAGGCGGCAAGCTCGTGCGTACGGCCGTCGGTGACCGTTACGTGGTCGAATCGATGCGCCGCCACGGGTACACGTTCGGCGGCGAACAATCGGGCCATCTCGTGTTCGCGGAGCACGCGACCACCGGCGACGGCATCGTCGCCGCGCTCCAGGTGCTCGCGATCATGCGGCGCGAGGGCAAGCCGCTGAGCGCGCTCACGGGCGTCCTCGAGCGGGTGCCTCAGGTGTTGGAGAACGTCCCGTTGCCCTGCAAGCGACCGATCTCGGAGATGCCCGAGCTGAGCCGGCGGATTCAGCTCGTGGAGAAGAAGCTCGGGAAGGACGGCCGCGTGCTCGTGCGCTGGAGCGGCACGGAACCCAAGCTCCGCGTCATGCTCGAAGGGCCGGAGCCGAAGCTCTTGCGCACGCTGGTCGAAGACCTCGCCCAGGCGGCTCGCCGCGACATCGCGGCGAGCGCCTGAACGGGGGCTTCCAATTCGCCGGGCTCGAGCGCGGCTCAGCCAGCCGAAGCCGTGGCCGAGGCGCTCGCCGAAGCGCTGGCCTTGATCGAAACGTCGATCGAGACCGCCGCCTTCGCCTGCGCATCGAGTGACGCCGCGAAGCAGCCGGCAACCTGCGCGGCCGCCGTGCCACCGCTCTGGACCGAAGCCCGCACGCCCTCGAGCGCCGTCTTCACGTTGCCCGACACGCCCTCGAGGGTGCTCTGCATACCCATGCTGACCTTGAGCAACGCCGGGAGATTCTTTTCGAGCGCCGCTTTCAGCGTCTGCCCTGCCTGGACGTCGGCCGCGCCCTGCGCCTGAACGAAGACCTGGGCCGGACGGCACTCGAGATTCGCGCTGACCTCGGCGTCACAGTGCGCCTTGCACTCGGCGCTCATCTCCGGAGGCTTCACCTCCCCGGTGCAACGCGGCTCCTGGAACTCGACGCTGCACTCGCCCGTGCAGGTTCCGGAGCACTCGCCCTTCGCCTGCATCGTGCAGCTCGCGCTGCAATCGCCTTTGCACTCGCCATTGCAGGCCGCGTTCACCTTGCCGGTGCACGTTCCCTCGCACACGCCGGCGCACTTGCCCTTCGAGTCCTTACCGTCGCACTTGCCGTTGCAGGTGCCGTCGCAGGTGCCCGAAATCTCGCCCTTGCACTGGCCGCTACAGGTCGCCGAGCAGCTGCCCTCGCACTTGGCGCCGGCGTCGACGGTGCACTCACCCTGGCACGAGCCGGAGCATGCACCGCTGAGCTTGCCGCCTTCGCACTCCACCTTGGCCTCACCGGGCTTCACGGTCGCGTCGCACTTGGCGGCGCAATCGGCCATCGCGTTCATCGATGCCGAGCACTCGGGCGGCCGTGTCTCGATCTTGATCGAGCCTCCCGCCTTGGCCCGCAGATCTCCAATCGCCTTGCTCGCTGCGTTGCACGCGGCCTCCGCCTTCTTGCCAGGGCCGTCGGCAGCGGGCGCGAGCTGATCGTCCGGCACACCGAGATCCTTGGCGAGGTTGGTGCACGCCGTGGCGACCTCCATCTCGACGCCGGCTGCGATCTTCTGCAGATTCGCGCCAGCAGCCAGCGCGGCTTTCACCTTGCCCTCGAGCTCTCCCTCGAGCCCGAAGCTCGCGTTCATGATGGCGGATGCATCGGCCACGTCGGCAGGGCACGCCGCGCCGGCAGGAACGCCGGGCAGGTTGCTTGCGCCGGGCACCTTGCCGCAATTCAAGAGCAGCACGGGGGTCGAAATCAGAACGAGCGAGGCCAGGATGTGCCCCGTTCTCGTGCGACCTCGTGTAACGGTCATGGAATCATCCTCCTCGCGGCCGTGAGCCGCAGTGCACACCACGCTACACCCGACGTACCCCGTCGATAAAGCCTGCGACGGCGAAAGACGGTTTCGCGCCATCGGCCGACACGTCGTCCGATCTGCCGGGCGCACACACACCGTCCTGCGGGCGGTTTCCGCGGACGTGACCCCGTTTCGCCCCGGTTCCTTCCGCGAAACTCAAGCACCCGCGAGATTTTTCGGGCTTCCGTTGCGCTTACGAGCCGGCGGGCAGGACGAAACTCAGCCCCGGCTTCGGCCTCGCCGCGGCTCGGCGACCGGTGCCGCCTCGCTCGGCCCTCCCGCGAACGGCAGCTCCATTTGGGTCGGGCGCCCCACCTTTTCGGCGGGGCGCTGACCGTGACGTTTGAGGATCTCGTTCTCCCGCTCGATGTCCGCCTGAATCACCTCGGGGTTGTCCAGCGCGAAGGCGAGCGCGTCGAACACTTTGGCGGGACCGAGCTGCGGATAGCGCCGCAGGATGCGTTCGACGCTCGTGCCGTTGTTGTAGAACGCCCAAAGCCGCCGGACCGGCACGCGCGAGCCGATCACGTACGGACTGCCGCCGAGGACGTGCTCGTCCATGCGAACGTGCGGGTGCGGAATCAGGACGATCGGCAGCTTCATGAACGGCTCGAGACTCGATGCCCGTCGAATTTCCCGGTGGGGCGGCGCGAGCCGCCCCGGCGAAACGAGTCTAGACCGCCGATCAGCCGAGCTGATCGGCGGTCGCAGGGATCAAAGCGCCGACAGGACCCGCTCGGCAACTTTTGCGCCGGTGAGCCCGAATTCCTCGGCGATGCGTTCGGCGGGCGCCGACGCGCCGAAGCGATCGATGCCCACCTGGATCCCGTCGCGGCCCGTAAAGGCCCGCCACGGGAGCGTCCGCCCCGCCTCGATGGTCACGAGCCGCGTGTTTTCTCCCAGGATGGCTCGCTGCCGTTCGACGGGAAGGCGCTGGAAGGCCTCCCAGCAGGGAGCAGACACGACGCGCGTCCGGCGTCCGCGTGCTTCGAGCACCTTGCGGGCCTCGACCGCCACGTGCACCTCGCTTCCCGTCGCGATGAGCGTAAGCTCGGGCGACGGCGAATCGACGAGCACGTACGCGCCGTCGAGCATCACCTTCGGATCGAAGCCAGCAGGGCGCTCGAGCGCCGGTACTTTCTGGCGGCTGAGGGCCAAGACGGTCGGACCGTCCTTGCGGGCGATGGCGTGCGCCCAAGCCGCTGCGCACTCGAGCCCGTCCGCGGGGCGCACCACGTCCACGTTCGGGATGAGGCGAAGCGCCCAGAGATGCTCGATGGGCTGGTGCGTGGGCCCATCCTCACCGAGGAACACCGAGTCGTGCGTGAACACGTACACGACCTGCTGCCCCATCAGCGCAGACAAGCGGATGGAGGGACGGCAGTAGTCGCTGAAGACGAGGAAGGTCGATCCGAACGGGACGAAGAAGCCCGACAAGGCCAGCCCGTTGAGGATCGAGGCCATGCCGTGCTCGCGAATCCCGAAGTGGAGATTGCGGCCGGCGTATTCACCGCGCTTTACGTCGGCGGCCCCGACGATGGTCGTCTTCGTCGACTCCGCCAAATCGGCGGCGCCTCCGATCAGAGCCGGCACGAGCGCGGCGACCTTTTGCTCGATCTTCGCGGCGAGGCTCCGCGTCGCGTCGGCCTTGCCGTCCACCGTTGCGAGCAGAGTCTGGTAGAGGTCGGCGGGCGCCTTGCGGTCGAGCAACGCTTGCAGGGCGTCCCGCTGTTCGGGCGCGAGCTCGGCCACCTTCTGTTTCCACGCCGCGTACACCTTGCGGTTCTCTTCGGCGCGGGCCGCGAACGGCTGCCGCGCCTCCTCGGGCACCACGAAGGTTTGATCACTCGGCCAGCCAACTGCGGTTTTCGCGCGGGCAATCTCGTCCTTCCCGAGCGGCGCCCCATGGCACTTCGAGGTCCCGGCCTTGGTGGGAGCCCCGATGCCGATGATCGTCCGCGCGAGGATCAACGAGGGACGCCCGCGGCGCGCCACGGCGCGATCCAAGGCAGCACGCACCTGCTCGCTGTCGTGCCCGTCGATGTGCTCCGTCGCGAAGCCGTACGCTTCGAAGCGCTTCGCCACGTCTTCGCTGAAGCTGAGCTCGGTCGAGCCGTCGATGGTGATCTTGTTGTCGTCGTAGATGACGATCAGGTTGTCGAGACCGAGGTGCCCCGCCAGGCTCGCTGCTTCGCTCGCCACGCCTTCCATCAGGTCGCCGTCGGAGACGAGGCAGAACACGCGGTAGTCGATGACTTCGGAGCCGGGACGATTCACGCGTGCTGCGGCGAGCTTGCCGGCGAGCGCCATGCCCACGGCGTTTCCGAGGCCCTGCCCGAGCGGGCCCGTCGTCGTTTCGACGCCGGGCGTGTGCCCGACTTCGGGGTGTCCCGGCGTCTTCGAGCCCCACTGGCGGAAGTGCTTGAGGTCGTCGAGGGACACGTCGTACCCGGCGAGGTGCAGCACCGAGTAGAGCAACATCGAGGCGTGCCCGCACGAGAGCACGAATCGGTCGCGATTCGGCCACGCCGGATCGTCCGGGACGTAGCGCAGGTGACGCAGGAAGAGCTCGACGGTGATCCCGGCGAGGGCCATCGGCGTGCCGGGATGACCGCTGTTCGCCTGCTCGACCGCATCGGCGGACAAGAATTGAATGGTGCGGACGCTCTGCTCGAAGGTGCTCATGACGGACGGCGTTCTACCGCCGGATTTCCGCCGGGGAAAGGCTCGGCGTTTCCGTCGGAGCATTCTCCGCCTCGAGGGGAAGCGCCGTCGCCTTGCCTGCCTCGATCGCCCGCCGGTGCTCGGCGAAGGTTCGCCCGAAGTGATGGCGACCGGCCGCGCCCTTGACGAAGTACAGGTAGTCCGTCCGGGCCGGCTGGAGCACTGCAGCGATCGCCCCCTCCCCCGGATTCGAAATGGGACCCGGGGGGAGCCCAGCGTGGCGATACGTGTTGTACGGATTTTGCGAATCCCGAACCATTTCCGGGGTCACGCGGCCCCGATATCCTGCGCAGCTCGGCGCCCGGTCGGGCGCGACCAGGCAACCGTACGCCGCCGTCGGGTCCGACTGCAGCCGCCGCGCCGGTCGAAACGTCGCGTCGTCGAGCCGGTTGAAGAACACGCTCGCGATGAGCGGCCGCTCTTCGGCGACGGCCGCCTCGCGCTCGACGATGGAGGCCAGCGTGAGGATGTCTCGTTCGGAGAACCCCCTCGTTTCGCGCAATCGCGCCACGGCGCCCTCCAACTTCGCGTCGAGGCGTGCGACCCGCTTGCGCGCTTCCTTCACCATCTGACGCACGAGCTCCGCGGGATCCGCATCGACGAAGAACTCGTAACGCGCCGGGAACAGGTAACCCTCCGCGCTGTCGCCGTCGATGGCGAGCTCGTCGAGGAGCTTCCGATCCCGAGCGCTGGCTCGAAATTCCGCAGCCGCGCAGATCCCGTTCTGCTCGAGGCGCTCGGAGATCTGGAAGTGCGTGTACCCTTCGGGGATCGTGACGCGTACGACCGGACGCGAACCGAGCCTGCCGAGGCGCTGAACGAGCTCTCGCGGCGAAAGCCCCCGCTCCAAGAGGTGCGGGCCGGGCGCGATCCGCACCCGGGGCGCGAGAAAGCCGAGATACCAGGCGAAGAGGAGCGGCCGATCGATGAGCCCGAGCTCCGCGAGTCGCCGAGCAGCTTCGCGCGGCGTCTCGGTGCCGCTCCAACGCGTATGCACCCGCTCACCCTGGCCCGGGCCCGGGCGGGTTGCCCAGAAAAGCACGCCTCCGGCGACCAGGCCGACGATGAGCAGCAGAGCCGCGGAGAGGAATAGCAGCGCCCGAATCGTGCGTGCGAGCCGCCCTCGTCGCGGTCGCCCCGAGCCGCCGGAGCCCCGCGGTGGGTGTGGTCGCGTCCGTCTCCGCGAAAGGCGGCGCTGACCGCCGGTTCTCACGGCGGCTGCCTCCGCTGCCCGTCGAGGTAGCTCTGAAGCAGGATGGCCGCGGCTGCGCTGTCGATGCGCCCGCGCTGTGCGCGACTATCCAGCCCTTGGGCGCGCAACCGGCTCTCGGCCTCGACGGTGCTCAAGCGCTCGTCGAGCAGGACCACGCGCCGGCCGGTGCATTGGCGGAGCGCGGCCGCAAACCGGCGGGCGCGCTGCGCAGGTTTCCCCTCGGCGCCCGCGAGCGTGCGCGGAAGGCCCACGACGAAAACGCCGATGCCTTCTTCGTCGGCCAGCCGTGTGAGCTGCTCCAGGAGGCGTCGCGGATCCCGCGCGTCGAGGTAGGGACGCGGGTGGGCCATCAGGCCGAGCTCGTCTGCCACCGCCAGGCCAACGCGAACGGTTCCGAAATCCACGGCGGCGGCACGCTCCGGCCGCGGTTCGCTGCTGGACGCCCGGCGCATTTCCAACGGTGCATTCGTCCTAGCATGCCGGGCGAGCATCCCCGGCCAGCAAACTGCGGTCGGGGTACGCGGCCGGCTTGACCGGGCTCGCACCTACGAGCATAAGCGCGGAGCCGAAGGGCGACAGCCGGGTCCTGCCCGGCGCTGTCCGGAGGTCCCCGACGCCCGAGCTCTCTTTCATGAATTCGGTCCAAAGGACGCGATCCACTGCGCCCCGATACCGCCGCCCGGCAACCGAGCCGCGCGCCGCGATTGGTTTCGTGGCGGTGCACGGCGGCAGCACTGCCAATGGCCCGAGGGCTTGCTGATGCAGTTTCGCGCACTCAAGGGCATGAACGACCTCCTGCCGGGGGAAACCGAGCGCTGGCAACGGCTCGAAGCCGCGTTTCGCCGCACGATGGAGCTCCACGGCTACGGAGAGGTGCGGACCCCGGTGCTCGAGCCGCTCGAGCTGTTCGTGCGCTCCACGGGGGAGACGAGCGAAATCGTCGAAAAGCAGATGTTCGAGCTCGAACGCGGCGGCGAGCGGCTCGCGCTGCGACCAGAGGGCACTCCGGGTGCAGCTCGTGCGTTCATCGGCGCAAACCAGCATGCGCGCGAGCCCGTGACGCGCTGGTACTACATCGGGCCGATGTTCCGCGCGGAACAGCCGCAGCGAGGCCGTTACCGGCAGTTCCACCAAGCCGGCTGTGAGCTGTACGGCGACGCTGGTCCGATCGTCGATGCCGAGATGATCGGAATGCTCGTCGAGTTCTTGTCGGGGCTCGGCCTCGAGAAGCTCGACGTGGCCGTGAATTCGTTGGGCGGCCCGACGACGCGCACCCGCTACCGCGAGGCGTTGCTCGCCTACCTCGAGCCGCGGAGCAGCCAGCTGAGCGAGCACGCCCAGCGTCGCCTGCGCGACAACCCGTTGCGAATTCTGGATTCGAAGGATCCACGCGACCGCGCCGTCGTCGCCGACGCCCCGTCGATCCTCGACGTGCTCGAGGGTGACGACCGCGCCCACTTCGAAGGGCTCTGCCGCGCCCTCGAGGCGCTCGGAATCCCCTACCGGGTGGACCCGGGGCTCGTGCGCGGTCTCGACTATTACACGCGCACGCTGTTCGAAATCCAGTCGACGCAAGGGGAGCTCGGCTCGCAGAACACGCTGGTCGGCGGTGGCCGGTACGATGGGATGCTCAAATCCCTCGGTGGCCCGGACTTGCCGGCCATCGGCTTCGCGCTGGGCATCGAGCGGCTGCTGCTCGCGCTCGGTGACACGCAGGTGCCGCGCCCGCGACGCTGTTTCATCGCCCCGGTCGGTGAGCGTGCGATGCTCGAGGGCCTCACGCTCGCGCGGGATTTGCGGCGTAGCGGCGTGATCGTGGAGCTCGATGCGCGCGGCGGCTCGCTCAAGAGCTTGCTGCGGCGCGCGAGCAACCTCGGTTCGACGATTTGCCTCGTGCTCGGTGACGCGGAGCTCGATCGCGGCGTGGTCCAGGTAAAAGAGCTCGAGCGCCACACGCAGGCGGACGTCCCGCGCGACCAGGTCGTGGAGCACGTCCGCGCGGCGCTCGAGAACGGGGCGGAGCGTTGACGGGCCGGCGGTTGTCCCCGGGGCGGCGTGGGCCGCCGCTCGTCGCGTTGCTCGCGATCCCCGCGAGCGCCAAAGTCG
>QGUH01000566.1 GCA_003242355.1 Pseudomonadota bacterium | reverse complement strand
TTGTTAAAAGAACGGGGGGGGAAATGCCGGGGCCGGGGGGTCGCACCCCGGGGCTGGGGGCTCCGTGGCAGGCCCCGGGGGTTAAGCCCCAGGCGGCGCGGGCGGCGGCGGCGGCATGAGCGGAGCCGGCGGCAGCTCCGGAGGAACGAGCGGTATGGCGGGCTCCGGCGGCGAAGCGACGGGCGGAAGCTCCGGCGGGCCACCGAGCGGTGGCCTCGTCACCGACGATTTCGAAGGCGCGATGCTCGACCCCGCCAAGTGGGAGATTGGCGGCAACGGGCAAGGCACGGTCGAGCTCACGACGGAGCAAGCGCACGGAGGTCAAAAGTCCGTGAAGGTGACCGTGACGAGCGGACAGAAGCTGTTCATCAACAAGAGCGTCTTTCCGCTGCCGAACGGCGTGATCCATTTCCGCGTCTGGATGCGCTTCACGAACGACCAATGGCAAAACCATCTCGCCTTCGTCGCCGCGGGCCCCGGTCCCGAAAGCCAGGAAGTGCGCTTCGGCGGGCAAGCCGGCTATTACCACGCGAACTTGGCGGGGGATTATGACGGGCTCTCGCCCAATCCGTTCCAGCCCTGCGACATCTGCACGCCGCCCGTTGCGAACCAGTGGGTCTGTCTGCGCGGCATGTTCGACTTCGCGAACGACGATGCGCGCTTGTACGTCGATGACAAGCTCGCCGTCGATGCGACGGATCCTTCGGATTGGCATTCCGGAAATGGCAACCTTCCCGAAAACCCGACGCAGATCGGCTTCGGCTGGGCGCTCTATGGCGCGCCGATGAACACGGTCTATTACGACGATATCGCGATCGGCTACGAGCCCATCGACTGCAACTGAAGAGCGCTGTTCGCTACGCCCGAACTGAGCTCGAGCCCACGCCGGCGTCGAGGCGCGAGGCGTCGCACGCCCGGCGAGCAGTCGCGCACCGAGCGTCGCGGCGCACTCCCGAGGACGAGAACCGCGAACATCGAGCGCTCTCGAGCGCGACGCAGAGCGAGCACGGCGCGCGAAGCAACGTTGGCGTCATCCAGACGGACTCGCCGAGCACGTCGAGCGGCGCCCGGAAACCACCCCGTTCCTCGACGGGGAGATCGCCGCAGCCCACGGCAAACGCGCCCCCCCCCCGGAGGGCGGCCTTCGCCGACGGGACCGCAATCGAGGCTCAACTTCCGCGGTAGGCAGCGAGCGCGGCGGCGATGACCGTGCGCACGGGGACCCCCGCGGCGCGCGCGCGCTCGACGCACGCGTCGAACTCGGGTTTGACCTGCGGCGGCCCGAAAGCGCCTTCGCTGACTTTGAGCGGAATGCTGCCGAACGGCGTCTCGACGACGTGCACGCGCCGCGGGCGTTCCGTCCGCACCACCTCGAATCGGCGCACGCCGATGCTGCTCGTTTCGGTGAGGAGGACGGCCGAAAGGGCATCCGCGCGGGCGCGCTCGCACAGAACCGAGATCACGAGCCCGGGGCGCCCTTTCTTCATGGTGACGGGTGTCGCCCAGGCGTCGAGCGCGCCGGCCGTGAGGAGCGTCGCGAGCGCGTGCCCGGCGAGCTCGCCGGTCATGTCGTCGACGTTGGCTTCGAGCACGACGTGCGTGCCGGCGTGCGCTTCGGGCGCGCTTCCGAGGACCGCGCGAACGACGTTGGGCCGATCCGGAAAACGCCGCGTGCCGACGCCGATACCCACGCGCTCCGGCACGATCGTCGGCCACGCGAGGAATGCTTCGGCGACGGTCGCGACGATCGCGGCGCCCGTCGGCGTGACGAGCTCGCCCGGAATTCCGGCGTCGTACGTGGGCACGCCGCGCAGGCACAGCACCGTCGCGGGCGCCGGAAGCGGCAGCTCACCGTGTTGGCACCTCACGGTGCCGCGTCCGAGAGGCAGCGGGCTCGCGACGACGCGAGCCCCGAGGTATACGAAACAGGCGGCCGCGCCCACGATATCCACGATCGAATCTACGGCCCCGACCTCGTGGAAGTGCACGCTTTCGATCGGAAGCCGGTGCACTTCACTCTCCGCCTCGGCGATCCGTCGAAAGATGGCCCGAGCGAGCGCGCGCACGGCGGGCTCGAGGTCGGCGCCTTCGAGCAGGCGATCGATCGCGGCGTACGAGCGCTCGGGTTGCGCACCCTCGACGCGCACCACGAAGCGCCCTCCCCCAACGGCGCCGGAGCGGCCGGGTATGTGTTCGACCGTGAACCCGCCGAGGCCCAGCGGCGCCAGGGCGCTCGTGACCACGGCAAGCGGCACACCGAGGTCCAAGAGCGCGGCCACGGTCATGTCGCCCGAAATGCCGCTCGGCGTGTCGAAAAACAGGAGCTTGCCCGCGCCCGCGGCACGGGGAAGCGGTGCGTTCGGCGTCGGAACGCTCGCCGGAAACACGTCGTCGTGCGCGTGCCCGTGGTCGAGCGCCTGCGCGTCATCGTGCGCGTGCTGGTGCCCGTGGGCGCGCTCGTGCTCGTGTCGATGGGCGTGCGCGTGCTGGTGCCCGTGGGCGTGCGTGGGCTCGTGTCGATGGGCGTGCGCGTGGTCGCGCCCGTGAGCGTGCTCCCGTCGGTGCTCGTGAGCGTGGGCGTGTTGGGGGTGCTCCCCGTGCTCGCGCGGCTCCGCGCGCCCGCGGACGTGTCCGGGCTCGTCTGGATGCTGCTGCGCGTGTCGGTGGCCGTGCTCGTGCTCGTGCGCGGGCTCAGGAACGTGTGCGGGCTCACGAGCCCGTTCGCGCGCGGGCTCCGGGCGGGTGGAACGCGGGGACGTCACGCGGCGCTCCTCGCCCGCAGCATGCGCACCACGGCGGCTGCCGCTCCGAAACCGTTGTCGATGTTGACGACCGTAATGCCCGAGGCGCAGCTCGTGAGCATACCGAACAACGCCGTGATACCGCCGAGAGCCGTGCCATAGCCGACCGACGTCGGGACGGCGACGATGGGTGTGGCGACGAGCCCGCCGACGACGCTCGGCAGCGCGCCTTCCATTCCGGCCACGACGATGGCCGCAGGCGCAGCCGTGAGCACGTCCAGTCGCGCGAGCAAGCGGTGGAGCCCGGCAACACCCACGTCGAAGACGCGCACGGCGGGCACGCCGCACATGCGCAACGTCTCGAGTGCCTCTTCGGCCACCGGGATGTCGCTCGTTCCAGCCGTCACCACGGCCACGGGGGCCGAGGGGCCCGGGGCAACGGGAGGGGGCCCGAGGGGAGCCACGCGCGCGAGCGGCGCGTACGCGAGCGCGGGCAATTCCTTCTGCACTGCGGCAGCAAGCGTCTCCGCCACGCGCGTGACGAGCACGTTTTCCCCGGCCTCGATCAGGCGACGGGCGATGCCGACGATCTGTTCCGCGCTCTTCCCCTGCCCCAACACGACCTCGGGGAACCCGAGCCGCAGGGTGCGGTGATGATCCACCTTGGCGTAGCCGAGCTCGGCGAAGGGCAGCGCCTCGAGGGAACGAGCCGCCTCGGCGACGTCGAGCGTTCCAGCGCGCACGCGCTCCAAAAGGGCTCGGAGCTCGTCTCGGGTCATGGCGTGCCTCGGCCGAAAGCCGCGCCGGCACGCAAAGCAACGAGGCTTCGGGGCGTCACGTCGATTCCGGCGTTCTAGTACAAAGCGGCCGCCGCGCATGCCGCTCCCGCAACCGCCGCGTCTGCCGGCCCGCGAACACCCGCTCGGCCCTCGCCAGGGCGGTCTTCCAGGTGTCCGGAGTTCCGTGTTAGGGAAGACGGAAGATGCCAGCACCGCTCGGGCCCCTGATCGGCCTGGCACTGGGCGGCCTGCTCGCCAGGGCGCGCCCGGACGGCCC
>QGUH01000565.1 GCA_003242355.1 Pseudomonadota bacterium | reverse complement strand
CGTGGGCGTTCGCTTTTTCTTGGGCCACGGGGGAAAACCCTTTCAACCCCTCCCCCCAAGTCCGGGTTGCCCGGTGCCGCCAAACCGGAGTCCGATGTTGAGCAGCGCAGTTGGCCTGCGCTGCAGGGCACGCGGAATGCAGAGTCCGTGCCGTCTCTTCGCGCAGCGCGCGGCAGCGTGGAGACACTCGTTCTCCGACGAATCCGACGCGGCGCGCGGACTTCCTACAGTGTCGCCACGCGCCATAACGCACCGCCCGTAGTAAATGGCCTCGAGAGCTCCATCGCGGTTGGTCCACTGCTCGTGCACTATTTCGGTGTGCGAGCGATTGGCGTGCGCTGCGCCGAACAGCGAGCGCCGCGAGCCGATCTGCGCGGGACGGGCGGCGCTGCCCGCTCGGTGTCTTCGGCCGACCGGCTGTTTACTTCGCCCGGCGATGGATGGATCGAAGAGATACTCATGAGTCGTCCGATCGCGGGTGGGCGCACGACCCGAGTGGCGGGCTTGGAACACCGGTGTCGCGCTCTCACGCGTGGAGAGGAGTGCCGTGCCCGCACGCCCCCGTATCGGCATGAAGCCTGCAGCTCGCAAGCGCCTCGAGGCGCCCACGAATGCCAGCAGACTCGAACGAGAGCGTGGGCAACGACGCCGGTGTCGCCAAGGCGCTCGAAGCGCGCACGGCGGCCGTCTCACCGCCTCGCCGGCTCGGGCTCTGGGACGCCGTGAGCATCATCGTCGGCGTCGTCATCGGCGCCGGCATCTACGAAACGGCACCGCTCGTCTTCGCGAACGTGAACGGTCCGGCGGAAGGGCTCTGGGTTTGGGCGCTTGGGGGCGTGCTCTCCCTCGTCGGCGCTTGCTGTTACGCCGAGCTCGCGAGCACCTATCCGCGCTCGGGAGGGGACTACGTCTATCTCTCGCGCGCTTACGGCCCGTGGGCAGGATTCCTCTTCGGTTGGTCGCAGCTCGCCGTCATCCTCACGGGAAGTATCGGGATGATGGCGTACGTGTTCGCCGACTACGCGTCCCATCTGTTTCGGACGGACGACGCGCACACGGCGGCACTGGCTGCGAGCGCCGTGGTCGCGCTCACCGCGCTCAACGTGGCGAGCGTGCAGGCTGGAGCGGCCGTTCAGAACGTCCTCAGTTGGGTGAAGGTGCTGGGGCTGCTGCTGATTGCGCTCGCCGGCTTCGGTGCCGCAGCGTCCTCTGCCCCTTTCGAGGCGCGAGCAGCGGAGCGGCTCGAGGCCGAAGGGAATTCTTTCGGCCTCGCGATGATTCTGGTCCTGTACACGTACGGCGGGTGGAACGATGCCGCGTTCGTCGCGGCCGAGGTGCGCGACCGGCGCAAGAACATGCCGCGGGCGCTCCTGCTCGGCACGGGGCTCGTGACGCTCGTCTACCTGATCGTCAACGCGGCGTTCCTCTCGGGTCTCGGCTTCGAGGCGGCGCGGTCCTCGCGAGCGATCGCTGCGGACGTGCTGTCCAACCCGTTCGGTGACGCCGGGGGCGCGGTCATTTCCGTGCTCGTGATGATCTCGGCGCTCGGCGCGGTCAATGCGCTCGTATTCACGGGAGCGCGAGTGCACGCCGGGCTCGGGCTCGATTTCAGCGCACTTTCGGTGCTCGGGCGCTGGCATCCGCGATTCCACTCTCCGGTGTGGGCGCTCGGCTGTCAGGGGCTGATCGCGCTCGCGATGATCGGGCTCCTCGGAACCGCCGTGGGCCGCGGCGCCGTCGATCGCGCGCTGTCGATGGTCGGGCTCTCGCCGGTGACCTGGTCGGCACGAGGCGGCTTCGACACGCTCTTGCGTTGTACGGCGCCCGTGTTTTGGACGTTCTTCCTGATGACGGGCATCTCCGTCTTCGTGCTGCGCGTAAGAGATCGCGCCATCGCGCGCCCGTTTCGCGTGCCGGCCTATCCGCTGCTGCCGCTCGTGTTCTGCGGAACGTGCCTGTACATGCTCGTCTCCGCGGTCGAGTACGCGGGGCGGCTGACGCTCATCGGCGTGCTGCTCGCGCTGTCGGGGATCCCTTTGTACTTCGCTTCGAAGCGACGCCCGGGGCGGCGGTTTTTCACGCCCGTCGAAAGCGCTGCCGAATGACCGGCGTCGTCGTCGAATTCCCGGTGAATCGGAAGGAGACCAATCGGATGAACTCAACATCGTCGAGAGCCATTTCCGTCGCTCTACTGCTCGCGTGCGGCGCTTGTGGCGGGCAGAGTCCGCCCCCGCACGTCTCGCCCGACCTACCCGCGCGCATGCCCACCATGGCCGACGCCGGCACCGCGGCCGCGGGTCCCGGGAGCGTTGCCCCGAGCGAAGGCGCCTCTGCCGAGCGCGCGCCCGGCTCGACCGAGGCAGCGCGCACGGAGCCCGTGACGGAAACGAGCGTGGCGGAAGCGCCGAGCGATGCCCCGAGCCGGAGGCCGGACGTGATTTACGTGCCGACGCCGCAAAAAGTCGTGGATCGCATGCTCGAGCTCGCCAAGGTCAAACAATCGGACCTGGTCTACGATCTCGGCTGTGGCGACGGGCGCATCGTCGTGACGGCGGCGAAACGATTCGGTGCGCGCGCCGTCGGCTTCGACATCGATCCGGTGCGTGTGGCGGAGGCGCGCGAGAACGTGCGCAAGAACGGCGTCGAGCATCTCGTGACGATCGAGCAGAAAGACATTTTCACGCTCGACCTGTCGCCCGCGGACGTCGTGACGCTGTACTTGCTCCCCGAGCTCAACGTCAAGCTCGTCCCCCAGCTCGAGAAGCTCAAGCCCGGGGCACGCATCGTGTCACACGACTTCGACATGCGCGGCGTGACGCCGGTGCAGCGCGTTCGGGTGATGCCGGACGAGGGCGGACGCGAGCACGACGTATTCTTGTGGATCGCGCCGATCAACAAGGAAGCGAGCGGGGGAACCTGAAGGAGGGGAGCCGCTCACGGGCGGAGAAGGCACGGATTGTCGGCTCGATCGCCCATGGCATCGCCGATGCATGGGTCGGTTTCCATGATTCTGCGATTCCACACGCGCGTGTCGAAGCCGCCGCCGCGGGCCACGCAGCCCTCTCCCGGGCCGCAGCCGAAGCCGGAGAGCACGCCCGACGAACCCGTTCGTCCCGCGCCGCCGAACGAACCCGATCCCGGCGTGTTGCCCCATCCCGCCGAGCCCGATCCGTATCCGTACCCGCGCTACGAAGATCCCCCGCCGGTGCGTCCTCACGATCCCTGACGGTGAGGTGCCGCGGGCTGCGAGCGCTCACGGCGCTCGTCCGCGGCGCTCCGAGGATCAAGCCGCCGAATGCGCCGCGAAGGCCGGATTGGATCCGTGTCGCAACGTTCGCTGAACGACTTCGGCGAGGTGGCGAGGCTCGCACGGTTTCGCCAGATATCCCTGAAACCCGGCCTCGAGAATGCGCCGTTGATCCTCCGGCGTCGCGTACGCCGTGAGCGCGACGGCAGGCAGCCGTGAGAGCGGCTCGGGAAGGGCGCGCAGCGTGCGGACGAGCCACAAGCCGTCCTCCCCCGGCATCCCGATGTCGCTGATCAAGAGGTCGGGCACCGATTCCGCGATGCGCCCGAGCGCGTCGCGCGCCGACGGTGCCGTCTCGACGAGCGCGCCGAGCGAAGCGAGGCAGTGCTCGTAGAGGTCGCGCGCATCCGGCTCGTCGTCGACCACGAGAATGCGGGTGCCGGCGAGGCTCACGGCGTGCGGCGGGGCGCACCGGGAAGGAACGTCGAGGGGACCACGACCGTGGCCCCGGGCGGGGGGGCCTCCTTGCCTGACCCTTTAAAAAAATTCCCGGC
>QGUH01000564.1 GCA_003242355.1 Pseudomonadota bacterium | reverse complement strand
CGTCGAAATTGGGCTTTTTTTTCCCCCCGGTCGGCTCCGGTTTTTCGGCGACGAGCGCTGGTACAATACGGGCTTTTCGTTCCCCGCCTATCTCGAGGAGCGCTTCGGGCGCGGCACCGTGCACCGGCTGTTCCGAGCCGCTGGCGCTCGTTACTACTATCTCTTCGACACGCTGTTCGAAGACGAGCTCGGCGTCCCGCTCGCCGAGCTCGAGCGCGAATTCCGCGCGCGTGCGACGCGCGCATTCGAGCGGCACCGAGCTCGGGACGACGGCGGGCGCCGCGACGGCGTGCCCTTCCCCCTCGCCTCGGAGGCGCGCCCCTATCGGAGCCTCACGCCCGAGCAACGCCTCCACCTCGCCGATCGCTACACGGGGCGCGTGCTCCGCTTCCACGCGGGCCGCCTCTACTACCGGCGCGGCGAGGTGATCCATCACGCCCGCGTCGGCCCTTCCGGGCAACTCGAGGACGAGCAAGTGCTCGCGCGCGGCAGCGCCTTCGCCCCGCACACGGAGTCGAGCGCCTTCGTGCTGCGGCAGACCCACCACGATCCGCGCCTCGTCCCTTCGTTCTACCGACCGGATTTCGAGAGCCCGACGCTCTTTCTCGTGAACGCCGACGGCGAAGAGCGCCCGCTCCTCGAAGAATCGCGCCTGTCGGACTTCGACGTGTGCCCGAGGCGTCGCGAGCTCGCGGGCATTCACAACGATGGAGACGGCAGCCTCGTGCTCGTGCTCTATCCCCTGCGCAACTTCGGCACGCCCGAGGTCACCGTGGATCGCGCGCGCGCCCGGTTCCCCCTCGCGCCGCAAACCTTCGACGAGGTGCGGACGCCCCGCTACACGCCGGACTGCAAACGCCTGTTCTTCTCGCGCCGGGTCGGCGACGATCACGACATCTACGCGCTCGACCTCGCAACGGGCGAGGTGGAAGCCTTCGCGGCGGAGGACGCGTTCGAGCTCTATCCGGATCCGGGCGAAGCGGGCGTGTACTTCGTGTCCGCGCGCGACGGCACGATGAGCATTCACTACAAGGCGTACGCGAACGACGCCGTCGTGCGCGTGACGCGTGCCGTGACCGCGCACCACTATCCCGTCGCGACGCCCCACGGCCTCTTCTTCATTCGCCTGACGGGCACCGGGTTCCACCCGTACGTGCTTCCGCGGAAAAGCCCGGCTCCGGAACGCGTGGGGCCGCTTCGTCCCAAACGGGACGCGGCGCTGCGCACCGAGCGCCCGCCCGAGCCGCGGAAGGTCGAGCGGTACGACGCGTTCTCGCCGAAGAACGTCGTCCCTCCCCTCTTCGTTCCCCTGCTCGATCTCGAGTACGACGCTCCCGGCTCACCGAGCGGCACCGCGCTTGCGGTCCAGGCCGGTCTCGACTTCTACGTCGAGGATCAGCTGCGGACGCATTCGCTGCGCGTGCTCGGGTTCCTCGGCAGCCGCAACAGCATTTACGTCGGCTACCGTAACGACATGACGCCGCTCACGCTCGAGGCGCGCGTGGGCATGACGCATACGCGGAGCGCGTACGAGTACCTGCGCCCAGACGGCGAGCGCTTCGATCACGTGATCGACTACCGCTGGGGCTTCCTCTATGCGAGCGCGTCGCTGCCGCTCGACTGGTTCCACTGGTTCGGAATCGAGGGCGAGACGATCCGCGACTTCGGCGCAACCCTCGGCGCGGCGCCGCGGCCCTACGGCGTCGCGCGGCCGCGCTACGCGCGCGACCGCGTCGGCCTCTTCTTCGATTACTGGGGCATCGATCGGAGTGATCCGGCGTTTCGCGAGCGCGTCGTCAACAAGCGCGGCTACGGCGAGCTCCGCGTGCGCGCCTCGTATGCCGTCGAGGAAGTGCACCGGGACCTCGCCAGCGCCGACCCCACGCTGCGCGTGGGCAGAACACCCTACCTGCGCGCCGAGCTCGAGCACACCGAGTACCTCGCGTTGCCCAAGCTGGCCGATGGCTGGTTCGATCACACGCTCGAGCTCGGCCTGCGCCTCGGCTGGATCAGCCGCGACATTCGCTTCTTGCCGTTCTACGGCGGCGGGCGCCTCGCGACGCAAACGGCGCCGGAGCTCAACACCTCGGTCGGGTTCGCTGGGTACGGCGCATACGCGCTCTCCGGAGAGACGCTCGCCAACCTCGGCGCAACGTATCGCTTCCCGCTCGCGCGCGGGCTCGGCTGGGATTTCGGGCCCTTCTTTCTCGAAGACATCTACGCGCAGCTCTTCACGTCGTGGGGCAACATCTGGGGGTTCCACGCGGACGGCCGCCGCCAGATCCCGTTTCGCGATCGCGCTTCGAACGGGCGCTTCGTGCTCGGCGACGCCGGCTTCGACCTCAGGTTCTACTCGTTCCTCCAGGAGGTCGAGGCCAACGTCGGCACCACCGTGCGCGTCGCGTACCGCGCGATTCCGTTCGCGACGTGTCCGCCCGATGCCCCCGATTGTCTGCGCATCAACGGGCGGCCCGGGCTCATGTATTATCTGATCGTGGGAGGTGGGTTTTGATGCTCCGCGCCCCGATGCTCTTCGCGCTCGCCGCCTCCCTGGCGCTGAGCTGCGACTTCGGCGCGGACGTCGCCCACCGCGGCGCCTACGGCTTTCTTCCGACGGCCGCGATCCCCGACACCGCGCTGCGCCCGCTCCGCTTCCTGCTCGTCGTGGAAGAAGATCCCGCTTCCGAGCGCACGCTCTTCTACTACTTCGAGGGCGACCTCGGTCGCGCCGGCATCGGTCTCGAGAGCCTCCCGCGCATCGCCGCGCGGCACGGACGCTCCGCGATGCGCTTCACGCCGCCGCTCGAAACCTTCGCGATCCCGAAACCCATTACCGGAGGCGAAGGCGGCGCGGGCGGCGCGGCGGGTGGAAGCGGTGCCGGAGCCGGCAGCGGTTCACCCGGCGAGAGCGAGAGCGCTGGCGGCGCTGCAGCCGACGATGGTGCGCCGGGCGAGGGCAGTGCAGCAACGAGTGCCGGTGGAACGAGCGAAAGCAGCACGTCAGGCGACGGTGGCGCGGCAGCCGAAGGTAGTGCGTCGGCAGAGAGCAACGCGGGCGGCGGCAGCGGGACGGCGGGCGAGGGCGCGGCGCCGGTCGAGAGCGGGACGGCTGGTGAAGGCGGTGCAAGTCACGCCGAGGGTGGCGCGGGCGGCGACTCGGGAGAAACCGTGGCTCCTCGCGAAACCCTCGACATCGAGCTCGAGGGGCATACCGAGCGCGTCACGCTCGAGCGCATCGAGGCCTTCGAGCTCGAGCCGACGGGCGCCAGCCGCTTCGTCACGACGCTCGGCACCGAGCCAGTGCGCGCCTTCTTCGGCGTGCGCCACGGTACGGGCACGCTCCCACCCCTGCGCGTCGTTTCGGAGGCGGGGCCGCTCCGCTTCACCCCAGAGCTTCGCGCCGTGGCGCCGATGCCGGCCGCCGAAGAACACCCCGTTGCCGCCGACCACGAGGCCTCTCCCGACGCGGACAACTTGCTCCGCGAACTTTTCAAAAACATTTATCGAAGCGCGGACTCCGCGCCGTTCGAAGCCATCGTCGGCATGTCGCTCGCGCCCAGCACGCGCTACCTCGCGAGCCCGGCGCTCCTCGACGGCGCATTCGAGCTCGGCTGTTGGTCGTTCGAAAAGCCGCTCTCCGTGCGCGTCACGCAAGTCGCCCGCGCCTACGCGATCGGCGCGGACGGCGACTTCGCCGTCGTTCACCACCGTCACGACGTCGCCTCCGTGCCGGACACGCTCTGGTCGGAAGCGATCGCGAGCGTGCGGACTGCTGCGTACTGTGCGGACTTCTACTGAGCGCACGCG
>QGUH01000563.1 GCA_003242355.1 Pseudomonadota bacterium | reverse complement strand
TGGGCTAGAAGGAGGGCGGGATGCGCCCCGAAAATGATGCGGAGGCGCACGCTGAGCCTGACGACGGGATGGTGCGAAGCGAGCCTAAAAGAGAGATGTTGTCGACCGAAACTGATGCGGAAGCACGCGCTGAGCCTGGCGACGAGGTGGTGCAAGGCGAGCCCGAAAGTGAGATGTTGCGGGCCGAGGTGGACGCGGAGATGCCCACCGAAACTGATGCGGAGGCGCACGCTGAGCCTGACGACGGGATGGTGCGAAGCGAGCCTAAAAGAGAGATGTTGTCGACCGAAACTGATGCGGAGGCGCACGCTGAGCCTGGCGACGAGGTGGTGCGAGGCGAGCCTGAAAGTGAGATGTCGCGGGCCGAGGTGGACGCGGAGATGCCCACCGAAACTGATGCGGAGGCGCACGCTGAGCCCGGGCACGGGGAGATGCAGACCGGGGCTGACGGTGAGGTGGCGCCGGCGGAGACCGACGGCGAGACGGTGCGGACCTCGGCTGGCGCCGAGGTACTGCGGGTCGAGGCCGATGGGGATGCGGCGGAAGGTGACGCTGAGGATTCGAAGGACTCGAACCAGCAACACCGGGGAGCCGCCACTTTGCAGCACACCCATGTGGGGCAGCTACAGTCGATTCATGGAAGGCCCACCCGCGAATCGCGACCCACCTTGCGGCTGGTGTCCTCCAACTCGAGGGTTTCCAACCGTGAGCGCCAGCCGGCGTCCACGGCGCAGTGTGCCCACGTGGGGGAGCTACGCGCCCACGCGGGACCGTTGCGTTCGGCAATGACCGCAGCGACGCCGATCGCTGCGGCGACCCACCTGCGGAAGGCAACGCAAACCATCGCTCCTGCGGTGCGGCGCCACGTTTACCACCGCGATCGCGGACGCTGTGTCGTTCCGGGATGCAATTTCGGAGGGTTTCTCGACATCCATCACCTGAATCCGCGGGCAGAAGGCGGAGGGCACCATCCCGAGAACCTCGTCACGTTATGCCAGGGGCACCACTCCTTGCTACACACCGGGCAGCTTGCGATCGAGGGGAGCCCTTCGACGGGCCTTCGATTCCTACGCGCCGACGGGACCGAGTACACTGACCTGCCGTCGGCCCGCGCAGTAGCAGTGGGCAAGCAAGTGTTTGGGGCCTTGCGCAGGCTCGGGTTTTCGGAGCGACACGCCAGAAGCGCCGTCCGGCGCGCGCTCGAGGCGGTCGAAACGCCCTGCGCCGCGACGCTGCTGCGCGCGGCGCTCTCTGCGCTGACCACGCCGCACGGCTGAAGGCCGCGACGCTGCTGCGCGCGGCGCTCGGGGTGCTGACCGGGCGGCGCTCACTGAGCTGACCACGCGGCGCGACTGAAGGCCGCGACGCTGCTGCGCGCGGCGCTCGGCGTGTCGAGCGGATCGCTCGTCCGAAGGCTGGAACGGCACCCCGTACCGCGCAGCACGTCCAGGCAGCACGGTTCCGCCCTCTCGGGCCGCTTCGCTCTCCGGCGGGTCTAGATGTAGGCTCGCGGTGTGCGGATGGCTCGAGGTCGGTGGCGTGGAGCGCGTGCTGGAGCCTGGTTACTCGTGGCTTTGGCGCTCGCGAGCGTGAGCGGATGTTCGTCGACGGCGCCGCCCGATGGTGCGCTCGCGTCTGGAGGCTCGACGGCGAGTGGCGGGAGGTCGGTTGGCAACGGCGGTTCGACGCAGGAGATCGAAGGCGGCACGGCCGGGAGTGGCGGCTCGAGCGGAGGCAACGGCACGACGTCATCGGGCGGCTTTCGGCCCGCGGGCGGCTCTCAAGGAACGGGGCTCGTTCCGAGCGAGTCGGGGGGCGCTTCGGGCGATGGAGGCAGCGTGCCCACTGCCGGATCCGGCGGGAGCACGTCCAGCAGTGGCGGCGTTTCCGGCGCCGGCGGGAGCATGGTGGGCAGCGGCGGCTCGAACGGAGGCGCTCCGACCGTATCCGGCGAGACCGTGGACGGCGACACGTGCTCGTTCGTCGTGAGTCATACGCGCAGCGAGGCGATTGGCACCGTCGAGATCGTGACGTGGTCCACGGACTTGGCGGGGGTCGTCGAGGCGGACATCGAGTTCGGCCTCGCGGGACGGGAGCTCTCGATGGTGGCTCCGGTGAACCTCGATGAGCCGGGTCATCGCACGCTCTTGCTCGGAATGAAGGGCGCGAGAGACTACGCCTTTCGCATCGTCGCGCGCTCGGTGGAAAGCACCTGTACGAGCGCCGAGGTCGTCTTCACGACGGGAGCGGTCCCCGACTGGGTGCCGGTCATCACGAAGAGCACGTCGAGCGAGGGCGCGTCCAAGGGGTTCATCGTGACGACGCCGGGGTTCGATCTGCTTCGCTCACGCGGGGACTTCATGGTGCCGAGCGTGTACGTCTTCGACACCGATGGGGACGTCGTGTGGTGGTCTCCGCGATTGGTGCGCGACCCGACGAGCGCTCGCATCGGCTGGGACGGCACGGTGATGTGGTTGGTCGATCTCTACGAGAAGGGAATTCTCCGGATCAGCATGGATGGCATGGTGGTGGAGGAGATCCCGGGGCTCGAGGACGCTCACCACGACTTTGCCGTGCTGAAAGACGGCGGAATCGCGACGATGCTGCGCGGTAAGCCGGAGTCGTTCGTCGAGGTCGCGCCCGACGGAACCATCACCACGATCGTCGAGGACTTGTCGACCCTGTACGACGCGGACACGTTCCACCCGAACGCCGTTCACTACCATCCGGAAGACGAGAGCTACACGCTCTCCGATCTCTACCTGGAGGGGTTCGTGAAGTTTACGCGCTCGGGGGAGCTCGTTTGGCAGCTCGGCGGAAAGAGTCCGAAAGGTCCGTCCTTCGAGCTCGTCGGTCTCGAGCCCTGGGTCGGCAATCATGGGCATCACCTGACGGCGGATGGTCGCTTTCTCTTCTTCAACAACGACGCGCCGTCGGCGAATCCAGCGGTCCCACCCAATATGCGCCCCTCGGCCATCATCGAGGTAGCGCTCGACGAGAACGACTGGACGGCGACGAAAACGTGGGATTACAGCGCGGAGCTCTTCAGCCGTCAGCTCGGTGACGTGCAGCGCTTGCCCAACGGAAACGTGCTCGTCACGTATTCGAACGCCGGCGTGATCGAGGAAGTGACGCCGTCCGGCGAGGTCGTGCAAGCCTTCGACAACTCCCGCGCGAACGAGGAGTGGGGCGTGGGCATGGCGATGTTCGGCTACGCGACGTTCCGAACGTCCCTCTACGGCGAGCCGCCACGCTGACGCGACTCCGAGAGGCGAACGCCCGCCATTCCGAACGTCGCTGCGGTCGAAGCGCGGGGAGGCGGTCTCGAACACGGTCCGGCACGCGATGGGGTGATCCGGTTAGGTCCGTGGTGTCGCCGGCTCCTTCGATTCGAGGGCATGCGGTTGGGGACCCGCTTCGGGGTGGAAGCGGAAGGCGCTATCCCTCCACCAGCTCCTCTACTTCGTTCACGGCGGGAGTCACCGCGGGAGCGACCGCTCGACCGCGCGCGAACAGGACGCACGCCGTCAGATCGCCGGCGACGTTGACGCTGGTGCGGCACATGCCGAGCAGGTGATCGACGCCGAGGATGATGGCGATGCCTTCGAGCGGCACCCCGACGCTCTTGAGCACCGTGGAGAGGATGACGATGCCGGCGCCCGGAGCGGACGGCGTGCCGAGCGACGCCGCGATGGTGGTCCCGAGCACGAGAATCAACATCGGCAGCGCCAGCCCGAGCCCGTAGAGCTGGGCCAGGAACACGGCCGCCACGGCCTGGACGGCGGCCGCGCGGTCAATTTTCAGAAAG
>QGUH01000562.1 GCA_003242355.1 Pseudomonadota bacterium | reverse complement strand
GAGCCACCGTTGAAATACCACCCTGGATAATCTGGAAATCTAACCTACGCCCGTGATCCGGGCGAGGGACACTGCCTGATGGGCAGTTTGACTGGGGCGGTCGCCTCCTAAATCGTAACGGAGGCGTGCGAAGGTTCCCTCAGGCTGATTGGAAACCAGCCGTAGAGTGCAAACGCATAAGGGAGCTTTACTGTGAGACCGACAGGTCGAGCAGTTGCGAAAGCAGGTGTTAGTGATCCGGTGGTACCGGATGGAAGGGCCATCGCTCATCGGATAAAAGGTACTCTGGGGATAACAGGCTGATCGCGCCTGAGAGTTCACATCGGCGGCGCGGTTTGGCACCTCGATGTCGGCTCATCGCATCCTGGGGCTGGAGCAGGTCCCAAGGGTTTGGCTGTTCGCCAATTAAAGCGGTACGCGAGCTGGGTTTAAAACGTCGTGAGACAGTTTGGTCCCTATCTGCCGTGGGCGTAGGACACTTGAGAGGAGCTACCCATAGTACGAGAGGACCTGGGTGGACGTGCCTCTGGTGATCCGGTTGTCAGGCCTCTGGCATAGCCGGGTAGCCATGCGCGGAACAGATAACCGCTGAAAGCATATAAGCGGGAAGCTGGCCTCAAGATTAGGTGTCCCTGCCGCAAGGCACTAAAGGCCCCTCGTAGACTACGAGGTTGATAGGCCGGGTGTGGAAGCGCAGCAATGCGCGGAGCTAACCGGTACTAATAGGCCGTGCGGCTTGACCTAAACCTAAGGCAAACATTGCAGTTGGTGCCCGGAGTCCGGGCGCGGCCGTGACGAAAACGCGGCCACAACGAACCCGTCGCGCGAAGGCGTGCGACGGAAGGCAAGCGCAGAGCATGCGCTGCTAGCGTGGACGCCCAAAGATTTCCGGTGGCAATATCGAAGAGGCCATACCCGATCCCATCTCGAACTCGGAAGTCAAGCTCTTCGGAGCCGATGGTACTGCATGGGCAACCGTGTGGGAGAGTAGGACGCTGCCGGGCTAACCTCCGAAAGGACCTCGGTGACCGAGGTCCTTTCTTTTTGTGCGCCGGAACGGCCGGGTGACCGGCCTGTGGTCGGCGAGCGAGCGGGGGCGGGCGAGGTGCACGCGGCCGAACGGAGGAGAGCGATGCGCCACGCCCGCAGCCGGGAGAAGCGGCTGTGAAGCGCTCCCTGGTTCCCTCGCGACGGGACCTGGCCGGCCGCGAACGACGCAATGCGTTCCGGGGGGGAGACGGGAATGGCGGCCGCTGGCGTCCAGTGGCCGGGCGGCGGGGCCGCGCGTCGCTGCGGTCACGCGGGCCGTCACGTACTACGCTCCGGGGCAATGATGTCGTGGCGAGCCATCGTGGACCGGATCCGTTCGTGGCCGCGGGCGGCGCAGATCGGGCTGCTCGTGGCGGGCGTTCTGGGGATCCTGGTCGTGGCCGTTGCGATCGCGATGCCGAGCATCGTGCGCTCGATGATCCGAGAGCGGGCGGAAGCACGCGGCCTCGAGATCGCAATCGAGAGTGTTTCCTTGGGGTTCGGACGCGTGCGCCTTTCCGGTGTCACGGTGACGGACCCCGCGCTTCCGGGGACGAACGCGCGGATCGACCGCATCGTGGCGGAGATGAACGGGCTCTCGGGGCGCGTGCTGCGCGTGCAGGGCGGACAAGTGCGCGTCGTGGGCACGGCGCAGGCGCTCGAGAAGCGCCTCGAGAGCCTGCGCGGCTCACGGAACGAAGAGGCGCCGAGCCAGGAGGGCGGGAGCAGCAAGCTCGCGTTTCACGTCGAAGGGATCGACTTCGTTTACCGTGAGAGCGCCTCCGGGCCGCCGCGCGTCACGGTGTGGGGGATCCGCGTCGATCGCGACGCCGGCCAACCGATGCGCGTGCGGACGGATCTGCTGCGCGCCGAAACCGGTCGTTTCGGTGCGGAGGTGAAGGGCGGCGCGGCGGAGCTCGCCGCGGGTGGACGTCGAGTCGACCGGCTCGAGGCTGGCGTCGTCGATCTGCGCGTGGCGCTCGATCGCCCGTCCTCGAAGAAGGCAGCCGACGCGGACCCCGACTTCGACGCGGACGCGGATGCCGACGACGCGCCGAGCGGTCCCCAAGGACCGACGAAGCTCGCTCTGCTAGCGGGCATCGGGCCCGAGCTCTCGAAGCGCCTCGGAGAGCGTTTCGAAGCCCGCGCCGAGTCCGTGCGCGTCGAAGTGCGGCACCGTGGTGAGCGGGTGCGCATCGGTCCGAGTCTGGCGCTCGCCAAGCGCGAGGGCGGCGCGCTCACCTTCTCGATCGCTCCCCACGCGACGCAGGCGGGCGGAACGCCGTTGCGCGCCCGCGGGCGCGTTCCGTTCGATCGCGGCGCGATCGAGCTCGACCTCGGCGGCGGCCCCGTGAGCCTCGCGGCGCTCGGTATTCAGGAGGGCGACTTCGGTCTCGTCGGCACGCAACAGGCGCGCCTCCAGGGCGACCTGCGGATCGAGATCCGACCCGACGAGCAGGTCATGGAGGTGTCGAGCCACGGCCGGCTCGACAAGCTCCGCCTCTATCGCCCTGCGCTCGCGGCCGAGGAGATCGGCGACATCGACCTCGCGTGGCGCGGCTCGGGGCGTACCTCGCTCGACGGCTCGCGCGTCGTGGTTCGCGACGGGGAGGTGACGATCGGCGACGTGCGCGTGCAGCTCGCGGGAGAAGTGGAGCGCACTCCCGAACGCACCTACATCAAGGGCTCGGGCGGTGTTCCCCTGGTCCCGTGCAGCTCGCTGCTCGCGGCCCTACCCCACGGCGTGGCCCCGCTGCTCGAGGGCATGCGCCTCGACGGCGATTTCCAGCTCTCCGCCAGCCTCGAGTACGACAGCACGCAACCGGACGCGATGGAGAGCACGCTCGCGCTCTCCAACCGCTGCCGCATCACGCGCACGCCCGCCGCGATCTCGCCGGACCGCTTCCGGACTCCCTGGGTCCGCGAGGTGGAGGGGGAGAACGAGAAGCCCATCGTGATCGAGAGCGGTCCCGGGTCGCCGGACTGGACGCCGTACGAGGACATCTCGCCCTACGTCGAGACGGGCGTCATCGTCTGCGAGGACGCGGGCTTCTACCGCCACCGGGGCGTGGACACGCGCGCGATGCAGAGCGCGCTGCGCGACAACCTCAAGGCCGGCCGCTTCGTGCGCGGCGCGAGCACCGTGACGATGCAGCTCGCGAAGAACCTCTACCTGAGCAGGGAAAAGACGCTCTCGCGCAAGGTGCAGGAGGCGGTGCTCACGATGCTGCTCGAGCAGGAGCTGACCAAGCGCGAGCTCATGGAGCTCTACCTGAACATCGTCGAGTTCGGGCCGGGGATCTACGGGGTGCGCCAGGCGGCTCGGCACTACTTCGGCGTCGAGCCGGCGTTCCTGACGTTGGGGCAGTCGCTCTTTCTCACGTCGATCCTCCCGCGCCCGAAGGCCCGACACTTCCGCTCCGACGGAAGCCTCAACGAGCGCTGGGCCAAGTACCTCAAGAAGCTGATGACGATCGCCCACAAGATCGGCCGCATCAGCGACGAGGAGCTCGAAGCCGGCCTCGCCGAGGAAATACGCTTCCAGACGCCCGGCGTCGTCGATCTGCGCTTCGCAGCGCACCCCACCCCGATGGAAGAGCCGGCTCCCCCCGAGCTCGAGCCCATTCGCCTCGACGAAGAACCCGTCCCCAAACCGCGCCGCCCCCGCGCCCCCGCCCGCAAGCGCGCGGCGCGGCCCGATTGACCAACGGACGAAACCGGGCGTTCGTTTTGGGGGTGCGGCGTCCACACCGCCGCTCATCGATTGCGGGAGCGACCC
>QGUH01000561.1 GCA_003242355.1 Pseudomonadota bacterium | reverse complement strand
GTTGGAAGTTGCCCGCGATGGGTGTGCCAACGGGCTGCGCTCCCGGAGCGTACTGTTGCGCGAGTGGCGTGAGCAGCGGCACCACCGCGCTCGCGTCCACCGGAGCGGCGGGCGTGCCGGGCGCCGAAGTCGCAACCGGCGGCGCGACGACGGGCGGCACCGTCTGCGGAGCCGTCGCGGTCGCCGTGGGCGCCGGTTGCCCGACGGCGGCACCGGGCGTCTGGCACATCTGACCGTCGAAGTACTGCCCCGGCGGGCATTGCACCGCCGCGGGCTGTCCGGTGTTCGCCGGTTTGTCGTCGCCGCCGCAGCTTGCGAGTCCGAGCGTGGAAAGGAATCCGAGAGCCGCGTACCGAGCAAGTCGAGTGTCGAGCATGGCGCTTCCTGTCTGCGACCTCACGAAGGCCGCTCGCGCCGAGCTATATCAGACTTCTTCGGCGAAACGCGACTACCCGAACGCGGGCCTACATCGCCGCACACGGCCTACTGTGCGGCGTGCGCCGTGTTTCCGCCGGCGCAGAAGTCCTCGTAATCGATGTAGCCCTTGATCGTCGGGTTCTCGCCACAAGCCGGGCACTCGGGGTCGCGGCGCAGCTTCAAGGAACGGAAGCTCATGCGCAACGAGTCGTAGGTGAGCAGACGCCCGACGAGCGGCTCGCCCTGGCCGAGGATCAGCTTGATGGCCTCGGTCGCCTGCAACGTGCCGATGATGCCGCACAGGATCCCGAGCACGCCCGCCTCGGCGCACGAGGGCGCGAGATGGGGCGGCGGCGGCTCCGGATAGAGGCAGCGGTAGCAGGGCCCGACGAAAGGCTTGAACGTGGTCACCTGCCCGTCGAAGCGGAAGATCGAGCCGTGCACGACGGGAACGCGGTGGAACAGCGACGCGTCGTTGACGAGGTAGCGAGTCGGGAAGTTGTCGCAACCGTCGATGATGACGTCCCAGCCGGCGCCGAAGATCCGATCGACGTTGGCGCTGGTGAGCCGCTCCTGATACTTGACGACTTTCACGTCGGGGTTGATGTCGGTGAGCGCCTTCTCCGCGCTGTCGACCTTCGGGATGCCGACGCGCGAGGTCGCGTGCAGGATCTGCCGCTGCAGGTTCGAAGCATCGACCACGTCGGCGTCCACGAGCCCGAGGGTCCCCACACCGGCAGCCGCCAAATAGAGGGCCGCTGGCGACCCGAGGCCGCCCGCGCCAAGCAAGAGCACACGGCTCGCGAGCAGCTTCTCCTGCCCGCGCTCGCCGACCTCCGGCAGCAAGATGTGGCGCGAGTAACGCTCGAGCTGCGCCGGAGTGAGGTTCGGCGGCATCTCGACCGGGTAGCGCATGTCCTTCCAGCGCACGAAGCCCGGGTTGGCGCTGAGCACGCGCTCGTAACCGAGCTCGGTCAGCGTCTTTGCCGCGAAGGCGCTCCGGGTCCCACCGGCGCAGTAAACGATGATCTCGGCGCTCTTGTCCGGCAGCTTCTGCTCTGCCTGCATCTCCAGGAAGCCCCGCGGGATGTGCACCGCGCCGGGAATGTACCCCTGGCGGAACTCGTCCTTTTCGCGAACGTCCACCAGCGTGAACGGGCGCTCGTTTCTGGTTTCGAGCCGTTGCTTGAGCTCATCCAGGGAGATGGTCGTGACGGCCGCGCGGACTTCGGCGAAAAGGTCGGAGTACGTTTTCGGCATGGGAGCTCCGGGATGATAGTCGCGTTTTCCGATGCGACAATTTCGAACGGGTAATCTTTCGACGGGCGGCGGGCAAGTCAAGTCCCCCTCCCAGGTTTCCCGACAGCCTCCTCCCGAAAGCTCGGAGAGAGCCCCGTGGGCCGCCCTGGGTGATTAAGCCTTGAGCGTGGGCTGCCGTCCGGTGATTCTGGAATCCGTCTCGATCTTCCCCCATGTCCCAGAATCGACTCGGCGAGCTCCTCGTTCGCGAAAAGCTCATCAGCCTCCAGCAATTGCGCAAGGCCCAGGATGAGCAGAAGCGCACGGGCCAAAACCTCGGCTTCACGCTCGCCAAGCTCGGGTACATCAGCGACGGCGAGATCACCAACTTCCTCGCCTCGCAGTACCGCCTCGAGGCCATCAACCTCGACGAGTACGAGATCGATCAGGAGGTCCTCAAGCTCGTCAGCCGCGAGGTTTGCGAGAAGCACCGCATCATCCCGATCGCGAAGTCTGGCTCCTCGCTCATCGTCGCGATGAGCGATCCGACGAACCTCAACGCGATCGACGACATCAAGTTCCTCTCCGGCTACAACGTCGAGCCGGTCGTCGCGAGCGAGACGACGATCCAGAGCGCCATCGAGCGCTACTACAACGCGGGCCCCTCCTACGAGGAGGTGATGGCCGATTTCGACCTCAGCGACGAGGACATCGATTTCGGCGCCGACACGGAAGAGATCAGCGCGGTCGAGCTCGAGCGAGCGAGCGCGGACGCCCCGGTGGTGCGGCTGGTGCACGTGCTCTTGTTGAACGCGATCCGCAAGGGCGCGAGCGACATCCACTGCGAGCCCTACGAGAAGCGTTTCCGGGTGCGCTACCGGATCGACGGCGTGCTCCACGAGGAGATGTCGCCGCCGCTCAAGCTGAAGAATGCCATCGTGAGCCGGCTCAAGATCATGAGCCAGCTCGACATCGCCGAGCGCAGGCTGCCGCAAGACGGCCGCATCAAGCTCAAGCTCGGCAAGGGACGCGAGATGGATTTCCGCGTCTCGGTGCTGCCCACGATGTGGGGCGAGAAGGTCGTGCTCCGCTTGCTCGACAAGAGCAACCTGCAGCTCGACATGGCCAAGCTCGGCTTCGATCCGGAGCCGCTGCGCGATTTCCAGTGGGCGATCAACCAACCCTGGGGCATGGTGCTCGTGACCGGGCCGACGGGCTCCGGGAAGACGACCACGCTGTATTCGGCCCTGAGCGAGCTGAACAAGCCCGGCGTGAACATCAGCACCGCGGAAGATCCGGTGGAGTACAACCTACCCGGCATCAACCAGGTGCAGATGCACGAGGAAATCGGGCTCAACTTCGCGATGGCGTTGCGCTCGTTCCTCCGCCAAGACCCCGACATCATCATGGTCGGCGAGATCCGCGACTTCGAGACCGCGGAAATCGCCGTGAAGGCGGCGCTCACCGGCCACCTCGTGCTCTCCACCCTGCACACGAACGATGCGCCGGCGACCATCTCCCGCCTGCTCAACATGGGCGTCGAGCCGTTCTTGATCACGGCGAGCGTCAACCTCGTGCTCGCACAACGCCTCGCCCGCAAGATTTGCCCCGAGTGCCGCAGGGAGAGCGACCTCGATGCCCAGGCGCTGCTCGAGATCGGGTGCACCGAAGCGCAGATCGCGACCGCGAAGATCTACCGCGGCGTCGGTTGTCCGGCGTGCAACAACACCGGCTACAAGGGGCGCATCGCGCTCTACGAGGTCATGCGCTTCCACGACGATCTCAAGGAGATGGTGCTCCAGGGCGCGTCCGCCGCCGAGCTCAAGGCGGCGGCGATCAAGCGTGGCATGGTCACGCTGCGCATGGCTGGAATCCGCAAGATGCTGGAAGGCGTGACGACGCCGGAAGAGGTCCTGCGCGTCACCATGGCCGATTGAGCGCGCATGCCCCAGTCCCCCGACTCCCTGAAGGTCAGTCTGCACCAGTTGCTGCGCGCCATGATCGAGAAGGGCGCGAGCGACATGCACATCACGACCGGCTCTCCGCCGCTCCTTCGTATCGACGGGAGAACCGTGCCCCTGAGGCTGCCCCCGCTCCCCCCGGGGGAGCCGAAGCAGCTTTGCTACCCGGTGCCCCCGGAAGACCAAAGGGCCA
>QGUH01000560.1 GCA_003242355.1 Pseudomonadota bacterium | reverse complement strand
AAAGACAGGTCGAGGACGAGGTAGTACCGCCCCGGGGTTACCAGGACGTAGCGCTTCCACACGCCGTGCTTGGGGACTGGCTCGTCGAGCAGGGCGGGCGTGGGGGGCACGGTGGGCCCTTCTGCGTGGATATAGCTTCGAATCATGGTCCGTCCAGCGGCTTCCCCGACCAGAAGCGCATCTACGACAGCGGCGCCGTCGAGGGCGATCGTGAGATACAGGGCCTGATCATCATCCTCCACCGTCAAGGGTCCCACGAAATCCTGCTGGCCGACATGAACCTCGGTGCGCTCGTTGACGAGCGTGCGCTTGTCCTCGCTCTGCACGGTGAAGGGCCGGTAAGGGCGCTGGCCGAGTGGGATCAGGCCCATGCCGAACTCGGTCTCACCCGAGGCATCGTGCCGCAGGACGGTGAAGCCGCGGCGCAGCTGGGCTTCGACGACGCGCCGTCCGAACGCGTCCGGGCTCACGCCCAAGGCGCCGAGCGCCGCCTTCGCCAGACTCGATTCGATCATCTTCGTCTCGAAGCCGGTCGCATCGACGACGCGCGGGCGGAAGTACACGTAGAGCGAGTCCTCGTGCATCAAGAAGTCGGGGGCGTACTCGACGAGCCCGGTGGTCGAGAAGCCGAGCCGGCCGCCCTGCTGGCTCGTCGCGAAGCCTTCGCCCGAAAACTGCACGACGAAGCTCTTGCGCTGCTCTTCGTCGATGAACTGCGAGTTGCAGGCCGTCGCGTAGAAGCGGCCCAGCGTGGGCTCCTCGTCGCTCATGCGGAGCGGCACGCCGCCGCTCAGCATCTCGCGGCAGAAGCTCTCGAGACCGAACTTCAACAGATCGAAGCGCAGGCTCTTGTTCGCGGGGTCGTTCACCACGCCCGCACCGAGGATGGCGACGGAACGCGTGCCCATGGATTCGCGCGAGGCACAAGCGAGGAGAGCGATGCCGACGAGGGGAGCGACGAACCGCAGGAAGCGCATGCAACGGGGAGCATAGCGGAGTTCGTGCTCGGGCGCGGATCGCGACGCTGGCGCTCGCGTCTCGGTTGACACCTCACGCGAAACCGCGAAAAGTCCGAGGAACGTCGATGGATCCCGTGGTCGTTCTCGGTGCCGGCGCGTGGGGGACCGCGCTTTCGCGGTACCTCGCCGAGCGGGGAGCGCCGGTTCGGCTCTGGACGCACCGTCCCGATCACGCCGCGGCGCTCCGCGCCGACCGCGAAAACCGCGAGTTCTTCCCGGGGCATGCGCTCCCACCCGGGGTGGAACCGCTTTCGGAGATCGAGCGCGCCGTGGAACGGGCGAGCCTGGTCGTCCTGGTCGTTCCAACGGCCTTCGAGCGCGCGACGCTCGAGAGCGCGCGGCCGGCGTTGCCTCGGGATGCGCTCATCGTCGTCGCGAACAAGGGCATCGAAACCGGGTCGTTGCGCTTGCCGACCGAAATCGTCGCCGACGTCCTCGGGCCCGAGAGCGAAGCGCGCGCGGTCGCGCTCTCCGGGCCGAGCTTCGCCGAGGAGGTCGCGCGGGGCCTTCCCACGAACGTGGTGGCTGCATCGCGGAACGCGAGCGCGGCAGCACGCGTGCAAACGCTCTTCGCGAGCGAACGGTTGCGCGTCTATACGAGCGAGGATCCCATCGGGGTTCAGGTGGGCGGCGCGCTCAAGAACGTGATTGCCATCGCCGCGGGCGCGGCCGACGGGCTCGGCTTCGGACACAACACGCGTGCCGCGCTCATCACGCGGGGTCTCGCGGAGATGGCGCGGCTCGCCGTGGCCAAGGGCGGCCAGGCGCTCACGTTGGCCGGCCTCTCGGGGCTCGGCGATCTGGTGCTCACGTGTAGCGCCACGCTTTCGCGCAATCGAACCGTCGGCTTCGAGCTCGGTCGCGGAAAGAAGCTCGAGGCCGTGCTGGCTGCGCTCGGTCACGTTGCGGAAGGTGTGGAGACGGCGCGCAGCGCGCACGAGCTCGGAGTGCGTCTCGGCGTCGACCTCCCGATCACGAACGAGGTTTACGGCGTGCTCTACGAAGGCAAGCGCGTGGACGAAGCCGTGCGGGAGCTCTTGATGCGGCCCCCGCGCAAGGAGTGGGGATGATCGGGCACGCGGCGACGTTCGTGCTCGCGCTGGCGCTGGGCACGGCGACGGTGGCGCCGGCCTACGCGCAAACCGTGCCGCCCTCTTACGGAACACCGCCCCCCGCTGGCTCCGCCCCGCCGAACGCGCAGGGTGCGCCCTACGGAGCACAACCGCCCTACGGCGCTCCGCCTCCGCCGGGAGCGTATCCACCGTACGGCGCCCCGCCGCAATACGGCGCTCCCCCGCCGTACGCCGTGCCCACCGCTTACGGCTACGCTCCGACGCCGACGCGGTCGGGGCTCGAGGTCGGTATCCTGTACGGTACGGCGGCGCTCTATGGTGTCGGCGTCGGCGTGTGGCTCGGCGCCGAGCTCGACATCGACGACCCGGCGACGTTTTTGATTTTTCCCGCGGTGCTCGGCATCGCGGCGCCCGCGGGCGTCTACTTCGCAGACAGACCGTTTCGGCGCGGGGTGCCCGCGGCCATCACCGCGGGCATCGCCCTCGGTGCGGGGGAGGGGTTCGGCATCGCCAACTTGCAACACGTGACGGCCGACGACGAAGACGCGTGGGGGTTCCGCGGGTTTGCGCGCGCCACCCTCCTGGGGGCGACGCTGGGCGGCATCGGAGGTGCCGTGGTCGGTGTCGCCCAGGAGCCATCGCCCAAGCTGAGCTTGTTCGTTTCCACCGGGGCCCTCTGGGGGAGCGCCATCGGGGCCATGTACGGGTACGGCGCGACTCGCGCGGGGATCGGCTACTCGCGGGCGAACGATGGCGCGGCGCTCGGAGGCCTGATCGGGTACAATACCGGCTTGCTCGTCGCGGGGGCGCTCTCCACCGTGTACGTGCCGAGCTACACCTCGATCGGCTGGATGTGGGCGGGGGGCGCCATCGGATTCGCCGCCTCGTTGCCCGTTTACCTTTTCTATCTCGGTGATGACGGGCCGCCGGCCAAACGCGGCCTGATTTTCAGTGCTACGGCCACTTTACTCGGCGTCGGTGCGGCCGCGCTGTTCACGTCTGGGACGCGTGATGCAGCGGCGGTTCCGGGCGCTTCCTTCGCGAAGACGCTGATGGTTCATCCAGTGGGCCTCCCCGGCGGCATGGGTGTCGGCCTCTCCGGCCAACTCTAGGAAGCCTCTCACCGAAGTAGGCGCCCACCTCCGCCGCAGGGCGGCGCGCGCCCGCTCCTCACGTAGCGGGCCGGTTTCGAAGGCGTTCGTTTCTGGTAGCCTTTTCGCCTGGATGGCTACGGTTCGCTATTTCCCATCCGAGGGATCCCCCGTTCTCATCGGTCTGCACAAGCCGGTCATGACCATCGGCCGCGCGCTCGGCAACGACATCCACCTTCCGGATCCGAGCGTTCTGCCGCACCACGCGCAGATCGTGTTCAACGGGCGCGACTTTCAGCTCGAAGAAGTCGATAGCGCCGCGGAGATTCTCATCAACGGCAAGCGGAAGCGCCGGGCCCGGCTCTGCAACGGCGATCGGCTGACGCTCGGGCGCGCCCAGCTCGGCTTCAGCATGTTCACCGAAACCGCGCCCTCCTCGCAGGTGCCTGGTGAAGAGGCTGATCAGCTGTCCGGCCTGCGACGTCTCCAGAGCTTCAGCGCGCGGCTCATGACGACCCGCTCGGTCGACGAGCTGCTCGAAACGCTGCTCGATGACGTGCTCGAGCTCACCGGCGCCGCGCGGGGCGTGGTGCTGTGGGTCGATCCGGGGGAGGGAGGCGACGGGGGC
>QGUH01000559.1 GCA_003242355.1 Pseudomonadota bacterium | reverse complement strand
CCCCCGCACCCTCGGAAAGGGCCCCTCCCGCGGCCCCCGCCCCCCGGCCCCCCCCCACCCCCCCCACCCCCCCCCCCCCCTGCGCCCCCCCCCGCCAAAAAAACAAACTCGGCTACGCCCCCCGCCTCAAAGCCCGCCTCTCCGCCAAAACGAAGCCCTCCACCTAAGACGGCCTGTCGCACGCCCTGTACGCGCTGGCTCGCGGTTATAAGGTTGGCGACCAACGCGCGGCCCGGGGGTAACCGTCACGACGGTGCTGAGATACGGAGTGCTCTGCCGTTCTGGTTTGCTCCCTCGATTTGATTGGGGGGATATGATGGCGCGCGGCTCCTGCGCTGCACCCGAGCTCGGCGAGCCTTGCGGTCGCCGGCTTCCGCGGGACGAAGTTCTTGTCGATTTCGTGCGAAGCGGTGTCCGGGGGTGAACCGAAATGACGAATCGACGCGTCGAGGTGTGTAGGGGGCTGGAAGGGGAGTGGAGACTGCTGCTATAAGGCACTTGGCCTCGGCCCGAGTGGTGTTTGGTGGAGTGGGCCTGGGGCGTTCGTGTGAACGGGAGGTTGGTGATGTCGATTCGTCGCGATGATTGGGTGACGTTTTCGGTCTTGTTGCTCGCGGTCGGGTGCAGTCGTGGGGAGTCCGAGGTGGTGGGGACGCTATCCGCGGCGGTCACGAGCCGTCAGAACGAGCCAGAGGGGCGGCTGAAAGGGCCAGAGCTGCAGCCGAAAGAGCCAGAGCTCCAACTGACGAGGCTCGAGGGCGTCCGAGGGGCATTCGTCGGGAGAGCTGGCGGGATCAGGGTTACGGGCACGAAACTGGCCACCGGGGCGTCGCCGCGGCAGGCGGCGGACGCGTTCCGGCAGCGCTATGCAGAGGCCGTCGGGCTCGAGGCGAACAATCTGCCCGCTCGGCAGGGCGAGGACGCCGGGATCGGGTTGATGCACGAAAACGGCGCCTACAAGTTTCGACTGTTTCGGTATACGCACGTTCACGAGAACGTTCCCGTCCATCAGAGCGAGGTCCGGGTGCTCGTGCGCACGGCGGACAACAGCGTCGTCTGGGCTGGCTCCTCGCTCAAGAGCTTGAAGGGGTTGCAGGGCGGTCCTCCGCCTGTTTCGGCACGGCCGAGCCCGGAGAAGTCCAATCGTGTGCTGAGTGCGCGAAAAGGGAGCACACCGAAGGCGCTGACACGCTTCTCCGAACCGGAGCTCGTCATCTATGCGGGAGAAGAGCTCTCGGCTCCCCGCTACGCCCTCCGCTACGAGGGGAAGAGCGACGATCGTCGCGCCCAGTGGCAGTTCTTCGCCGACCCGACCAGCGGGGACATCCTGCACGTTCGGGACATGGTGCACAACTACTGGGGCTTCGTCGGCGGGTATGCGTCGAACGAGGGGGGATCCCAAACGTGCGTGGGACAATCCATCGTGCCCATCAACTACGCTCGGGTGAGCGCGGCGGGTGGCGGCGAGACGTACACGGCGGCGCCGTTTGGTTTCTTCAACCTGCTCACGTTCCAGAACCCCGTCACTCTCCAGTCGACGCTCGACGGCCTCTACTTCGACGTGACCGATGCCGGTGGAACCGATTCCGTGGTTCAGCAGACGGTCACCGCGCAAGGCCCTCACTTTTTCGTGCACAATCCGACGGCCTCGGTCGGTCCCTCGTTGTCTCAGGTGAACGCCTACACCGCCCTCAATCGAGTACGGGATTACGTGCTGCGCTACGTCCCGGACTACCCGGTCATTTCGACTCAAACGGACTTGCAGGTCGAGGTGAACGTTCCGGGTTGTACCGCCGCGAGCACGGGCCCAGATCACATGACTTTCTGCGCGCCCTACTCGGGAGCGGGTTTCGACTACACGAACGGCGCCTTCCCATCGCTCGCCTACCACGAGTACGGGCACCTGCTGATCTTCGCCGTGGAGCCATCATTCGATCAGCGGCAGTACGGGGAGGGCATGGGTGACGTGCTCTCCATGCTCGTGAGCGGGCTGCCGGAAGTCGGCGTTGGTCTCGACCTGTTGATGGGCGATTGCGAGCCATTCCGCACTGCAGAGAACGACCTCCAGTTCGACGCGAACAACCCCAACGGGTGCGTCGGAGCCACGAACTACTACGAATGCGCCGAGCTCCTACCGGGCATCGTCTGGGATATCCGCAAAGAGCTTCAGGTGACCGAGCCCACGGCGTTCCACGACATCCTCAGCGCGCTGGTCATCAACTCGATTCTCCTGCACTCGGGCCCGACCGTGGACGGATCCATCGCCGTGGACTTGCTTACGCTGGACGACAACGACGGCAACCTGGCGAACGGAACGCCGCACTACGACGAGATTTGCGCGGGGTTTGCCGCGCACGGCATCGAGTGCCCACCCATCGAGGAGCCGACGTCGCCCTGCGCGTCCTTTTGCGACGATCCGATCACCATCGGTTGGGTGGGGAACTATCAGGGACAGAACCTCGGAACCGGCGAGGTCTGCTTGACGACCACGCAAACGATCAACGGCGGCAACTGCGGCAACATGGCGGCTGGGCGCGGCCTGTACGTCAACGGGGTCCAGATGACGTGCGACGGCGTGAACTGGTCCTCGGTGCCGCCGCCCATCGCCGGGGGAAGCTGCATCTACACCGACGCGGGCAACTACCCCTGGGCGTTCGTCACCCTCTGGTAGGCGTGCGGACGCTCCACCGGGGGTCGTTCATCGGTAACGCGTCACGCTTGGGCATTCGCTGTTGGGGGCAGTCTCGCTCGCCCCAGCCCCGATACGCAGCGTGTCCCTTTCGCTTCACAGGAGAGCGGAGGGGACACGCACAGCCAGGGGCCGAGGCATCCGCGAAGGCTGGCGTCGCTTCGGCAGAGGAGGGTGAGCGCCGAAAGAGCGCCGGGGCTCGGGAGCCGGTGAGGGGAGTGCGGGCGCTCAGGAGCCGGTGAGGCGGTCGCTGGGGTTGGCGTCGGGCAGCGAGCCGTTGCCGTTGGTGTAGCTCGGTAGCTCGTGCTGCATGCGGCGACGCTTGACCTCGAGGTAGCTCGCCGAGAAGGGATTGGCGGCGACGAGCACGGGGATGCGGCGCTCGACCTCGATGCCGAGCCGCTGCAGGGCGCCGACCTTTTCCGGGTTGTTCGTGAGAAGCTGCACGGACAGCACGCCGAGCTCGCGCAGGATGGCGGCCGCGACGTCGTAGGTGCGCGCATCCACCGGCAGGTGCAACAGCTCGTTGGCCTCGACGGTGTCGGCACCGAGGGCCTGGAGCGCGTAGGCACGAACCTTGTTCGCCAGGCCGATGCCGCGCCCTTCCTGGCGCAAGTAGAGGAGGACGCCGAAGCCGTGGCGCGCGATCTCCGACTGCGCGCGTTCCAGCTGGTCGCGGCAGTCGCACTTGAGCGACCCGAACACCTCGCTGGTCAGGCACTCGGAATGCACGCGCACCGGCACGCTGCGCCGGCCCCGGACCTCACCGAAAACCAGAGCGCAGTGCTCGCGGCTCAGGGCAGGGTGGGCTGCCGGGTCGTCCCACTCGTACACGCGCAGCTGGAACATGCCGTGCGAGGTGGGGAGGGGAGAGCTGGCGAGCAACTCGAGCGACGGGGGGGAATTTGCAGCCTCCGTGGACGAACCTGGCGTTGTTTTCGGCACCATCGACCCTTTGTTGGGGAAAGCTCGCGGATTTCGACCCGGCGCTTCTTGGTTGCGGGGTAGAAGATGAGGCCGTGTAGCCGGTGGGTCAAGCGCCCATGCCGCGCCTCGTCGCGGAAGTGCCGGCCGGCTTGCCGCACAGCTCGCGCAGGAACATTTAACTCTGCGGAGAAAGGG